>CAMURX010000050.1 GCA_947097615.1 uncultured Neisseria sp.
TATCTGGTCATATCTGTATGATACTGTGAAAAATTGAATGTCAACAGACCCTAGGCCGCCTGAAACACAGAGGCCGTCTGAAAGCGAATTCAGACGGCCTTTTTGCATCTTTCAGCCTTTCAGACGGCCTAATCCTTCGATACGGCAATGGTGCGCTTGATGTGTTTCAGATTGGCGACGATGGTGAAGGTCATCATCACCAAGAGCGCCCACGAGCTCCATTTGCCGATGTGCACCGCCGACCACGCGCCGATTTGGTTGGGGTAGCGCCAGATACCGGCGAAGGTGCTGATGTTTTCCGCCAGCCAGATAAAAAAACCGATAAGCACGAAAGCGAGCAGCAGCGGCATTCTGCGCGGAGTGTCGTAGGGCGTGAAGCACACCGAGGTGCGGGCGTAGAGGCCGAGGGCGAAGGCGGCGAGATACCAGCGGTAGTCGCCGATGTAGTGGTGGCTGAAAAAATTGATGTAAATCAGCAGCGAACACAGCGTCGCCAGCCAATAGGGCGGGTGGCTTTTGATTTTCAAATCGAAAAGCCGCCATGCCTGGATGATGTAGCTGCCCACCGCCGCATACATAAATCCGGCAAACAGCGGCACGCCGCCGATTTTGCTGAAAGCGGGGTCGGGATAGCTCCACGAGCCGACGGCTGACGAGGTTTTGAAAAGTTCGAGCGCAAAGCCGACAAGGTGGAACAGGGTAACGGCCTTCACTTCGTCCCACGTTTCCAGTTTCAGCACCAGCATGGCCGTCTGAACCGCCAGTGCGAATACCAGCAGCACGTCATAGCGGGCGACGCCGAACAGTCCGCCGCGCGGCACGGCGAACATGGCGAGGAAAAACAGTCCGGCAAACAGACAGGCGCGCGCTTCTTTCAGAACGAAAAAGCAAAATTCGACGGCAAACCGCCGCCCGCCGCGCAAATCGGGGCGCGGCCGGCGGCGGGTCAGCCAGTCGTCGAAACGGTTGTGCATCGGGGGCATGGCGGGGTTTCCGTTCAAGAGGCCGTCTGAAAGGGTTCAGACGGCCTTTGGCAAAACAACAGCAGCCGGACAATATGATTGATAAAACGAGAAAAATACGGGGTTTCTCATTATCGGGAACCATCAGATAAAGCGGAAAAGGCAGCCTGAAACGCATAGTCATACCCCTCGTGGGGATGAGCCGATCGGATAAATCGTCAGGCTGCCGCCCAGCGGCTGTTGGATGCCGAGCAGACGGTGGGTCAGGCTGCGTATCCGGCGTTGGTAGTCGGCAAACGGGAAATCGGGGAGCACGGCCGCCTGTTGTCCGTATGCTTGGCAGAGGGCGGTGTAGCGGTGGTTTTGCGGGTTTTTGCGGTGGTGTTCGGATTTGAACAGCAGCAGACGGTCGCCGTCAAAGGCGTACGAGCCGCAGGGCAGGATGTTGTGTTCGGTAAAAACGTATGCTTCGGCTTGGTCGGGGCGGATGTCGCGCGGCGGTGTGATGCGGGGTTCGGCTTGCAGCGCGTCTAGGTTTGCCAACACTGCTCGCAGGGTGGCTGTGGTCAAACCCAGCGTTTCCCAGCCTTCGCCGAGCATGGTGTCGCCGATATGCAAAGACAGGCGGACAAAATTGTGTCCGCCGCCGCCTGCTATGTTGCATGAAAAACCGATGTTCATTGTGTGTCCGATTGTTGTGTTAAGGCAGCCTGAAACACTTTTCCCGTTTTCAGGCTGCCTTTGGGCGTTTGGGCTGCATCACCCCAGCTTGGCTTTCACCAACTCCTGCACCTGCGCGGGATTCGCCTTGCCTTTGCTGGCTTTCATCACCTGCCCCACAATCGCGTTCAGCGCTTTTTCGTTGCCCGCTTTAAACTGCTCAACGGCTTTGGCATTGTTGGCGAGTACTTCGTCCACCATTGCTTCAATCGCGCCGGTGTCGGTGATTTGCACTAGGCCGTGTTTTTCGATGATTTGTTCGATTGTGGCTTCAGGTTCCGCCCACATCGCTTCAAAGGCTTTTTTCGCCAGCTTGCTACTCAATGTGCCGTCGGCGATTTTGCCCACCAGCGCGGCCAGCCGCGCCGCTGTAATCGGGCTTTGCGCCAACTCCAAGCCTTCGCGGTTCAGCGTTGCCGCCAGTTCGCCGTTCATCCAGTTGGCAACCAGCTTGCCTTGTCCGCTGCTTTGGGCGGCGGTTTCAAAAAAGGCGGCCTGGGCGCGGCTTGCCGTCAGCAGGCGCGCGTCGTATTCGCTCACACCGAACTCGCCTACAAAACGCGCCGCCATTTCTTTGGGCAATTCGGGCATGGCGGCGCGGGCTTTGTCCATTTGGCCGTCTGAAATGATCACGGGCAACAGGTCGGGATCGGGGAAATAGCGGTAGTCGTGCGCGTCTTCTTTCAGGCGCATCACGCGGGTTTCGCCTTTTTCGGGGTCAAACAGCATGGTTGCCTGCTGCACCTTGCCGCCGTCTTCCAACAGCTCAATCTGCGCTTGTACTTCGTAATTAATTGCCTGCTCCAAAAAACGAAACGAATTCAAATTCTTAATCTCGCGGCGTGTGCCGAATTCCGCCTGTCCTTTGGGGCGCACCGACACATTGGCATCCACGCGGAACGAGCCTTCCGCCATATTGCCGTCGCAAATGTCCAGCCAGGTTACCAAGCCGTGCAGGGCTTTGGCATAGGCAACCGCTTCGGCGGCGGAGCGCATTTCGGGTTCGGACACCACTTCCAACAGCGGCGTGCCCGCGCGGTTCAGGTCGATGCCGGTTGCGCCGTTCAAGCCTTCGTGCACCGATTTGCCTGCGTCTTCTTCCATATGGGCGCGGGTGACGTTGATGGTTTTCACTTCGTCGCCCACGACAATTTCCAGTTTGCCGTGTTCGACAATCGGCAAGTCCAACTGGCTGATTTGGTAGCCTTTGGGCAGGTCGGGATAGAAATAGTTTTTGCGGTCGAACACGTTTTTGCGGTTGATGGTGGCGTTCAGTGCCAAACCCAATTTAATCGCTTTTTCCACCACTTCGCGGTTCATCACCGGCAGCGTGCCCGGCAGCGCGCATTCCACCACGCTGGCGTGTGCGTTGGGCTCGGCGCCGAAGGCGGTGTTCGCGCCGCTGAAAATTTTGGATTGGGTGTTGAGCTGGACGTGGATTTCCAAGCCGATTACGGTTTCCCAGGTCATAGATGGTCTTTCTCGGATTCAGATGGTTGGTTTTTGACGGTTGCTTGTTGAAACGGACGGTTTCGTGCCGCCCTTACATTTTCCCCGGCACAACGCCCATGCGGCGTTTGAGCGAGGTTTGCGGCTCGTTGAACAGCGAGGCGTAGTAGGTGGCGTTGGCCATCACTTTTTTGACGTAGTCGCGCGTTTCGTCGAAGGGGATGGTTTCGGCGTAGATTGCGCCTTCCAGCGGCGAAGCGGCCTGCCATTGGCGGGCGCGACCGGGGCCGGCGTTGTAGCCTGCGGTGGCCATCACTTCGTTGTTTTGCAGGCGGCGTTTGGCGTCGCCCAAATACCATGTGCCCATGCGGATGTTGCCGTCGGTGGTGTAGAGCTCGCTGTCGGACATTCCCGTTTTGCGGGCGATTTCACGGGCGGTGGCGGGCATTACCTGCATCAGACCTTGTGCGCCGACGCCCGATTGCGCCCCGATCATAAAGCGGCTTTCCTGACGGATCAGGCCGTAGACCCAGGCCGGGTCGACGCCCGCTTCGGCGGCGTAGCGGGTGGCGGTGTCGCGGAAGGGGGTGGGGTAACGCAAGGTGTAGTCGAGCTTGCCTGTGGCGTTGTCGGCCGAGTGGATGGACATTTCGTAAAAGCCGTGGTCGGCGGCCAGCCGCGCGGCGGCGAGCTTGGCGCCGTCGTTGAAGGCACGGGTGGCGTAGCGCCATTCGGCCTGCGCGGCGCGGCGCATGGCAATGTTGCCGCCCGATGCTTGGAACAGGGTGAGCGCGCGGGCGATGGCGCCGTCGCGCGCCAGCGTCTGCACATCGCGCGGCGGCGTGGCGGTGGCGGTGTTGCGGGTATCGACGCGGCCGCCGAGTTCTTCGGCAGACAGAAGGGCATAGAAATTGCGGCCGCTTTCGGCGGCGCGGCGGTAAAGGTTTTGCGCTTCGCTGCGGTTTTCCTGCGCGGCCAGGCTGCGGCCGAGCCAGTAGAGCCAGGCGGGGTCTTGCCGCAGTTTTTCCGGCATATCGCTGATCACGGAAGCCAGCAGCGGCCAGTCCTGCACGCGCAAGGCCGAGCGGGCATACCATTCGAGCTGTTCGTCGGTGAGCTGTTTGCGCTCGGAACGGGCGTAGTAGGCGAGGGCGTCGGCGAAGTTTTGGTTTTTGGCCTGACGCAGGCCGAGCACGCCCCAAGCAAAGCCTGCCTGTTCGCGCGTGAGGCTGCCTTCGAGCGCGTTCAGACGGCCTGCCGCCGCCGCGGGTGCTTTCTGCGCCGCCGCGCCGATGATGTCGCGCAACAGGTTTTCCTGCGCGCCCTGTCCGCCGCTGCCCAAGGGGCTGCCGAGGGCGGCGGCGAGGTTGGCCGCGTCGGAGGTTTGGTTGGCGGCAATCAGGCCGCGCACGCGCCGCCATGCGTCGGCGGGATTCAGACGGCCTTGTGCCGCACGTGTTTCCACCAGCGCGGTGCAGCCCTGCGGCAGGCGGCCGGTTTCGCGCACGAGTTCAGCCGCCATGCCGCTGTCGGCGAAGTTTTCCGCGTAGCAGCGCACTTCGCGGCTGCGGCCTTCGGGTTCGAGTTTGGTGTATTCGCTTTGGAAGGTCTGCCAGCTGCCGCGCCGCGCCAGGCTTTTAAGCCATTCGTTGCGGACGTTTTCGCCCATCGCGCTGGCGCTCTGCACGGCAAGGAATTGGGCGGGTTGGATGTCGTCGCCCGCTTTGGCGGCACGCATCACGCCTTCGTAGCGCGCGTAGTCGTCGAGGGTTTTGGCGGGGCTTTCTCCGCTGCGCACGGTGGGCAGGCCGAAGCCGTTGTCCGCCTGCGCTTCCGTTCCCCGCACGACGGGTTCGACGGGCTGCTCTGTCGTGCAGGCGGCGAGTATCAGGGCGGCAAGGGAGAGGCGGACGGTGTTTTTCATGGCGGTTCTTTCTTTGGCGGAAAACGTTCAGACGGCATGGAGGCCGTCTGAAAGCGCTGTTCCGGCGAATAGGAAAACAGGGCGGATGATAGCAGTTTTACCCCCGCCGCCCAAACAGGGATTTGGCGGATTTGCGTTTGGACGGGCTTTGAAACCGCTTTCGCTTGTATCCCTGCGGGCACAAACACGTGAATGGTGTTGACGAATGCGAAGCTGCGGCCATCCGCATCGGCAAAAGGCCGTCTGAAAACACGGTTTGCGGGTTTCAGACGGCCTGTTGGTTTTTCAGGCTACTTTTCCGGCCAACGAACCCTACGGAAGAATATTCACCCGCTCATAAGGGTCGCGGTTATCGATATAGGGATCGTCTTTGCTGTCGCACACGCGGGTTGACACGACGGCGTCGGATTTCATCCGGCCGTTTTCAAACTCGTAAGTTTGCGTCTGCCAACCGGTGTAGCCGCCGTAAGCGTTTTTGGCATTGATTTCAATGCAAACAAGATAATAGGTACGGGTTTTCAGATAATCCCCCCGTCGCGGTTCCCAGTCTCTCGTAATTTCAAATATTTTTTTCGGCGGCATGGTGATATTGACTCGCGCGCTGCCGCCATCGAGCAGGGTTCTGTTCAGATGTTGCCGGATACGCTGACGGTAGTCTTTCGGATAAATGCCGTAGTCGGCGCTGCGGATGCTTTGCATGCTGATATCGACCATCGGGCTGGCGCAGGCAGCCAAGAGCAGGGACAGGCTGCCGAGCAGGGCGGCGCGGGCGGGGAAACTGGTTTTCATATCGGGTTTCCTTTGCTGGTTTGGGAGAAATGTTTTCAGGCTGCCTGCAACGGCAAAACGGTTTTAACTTCGTTGAAGCTTCGCTTTCAGACGGCCTGTTGCTTCTTCAGGCTGCTTTGAGGCCGTCTGAAAGTGGATTTACGGGACGATGTTTACTTTCACGTTACCCATATTGTTTATGCTGATAAAAACCTCGTCTTGGCTCCTGCACACCGCAAAGTCGGTGCCAAAGGAACCGAGGAGTGCCTCGTCTTCAATCCCGCCGTCTACGAACCGGTAGATTTTGGTCTGCCAGCCGGTATAGCCGCCGAAGGTGTTTTTGGCGTTCACTTCTGCGCACACTACGTAATATTGGTTGCTTTTCAACTCTTTGGGTGTTTTTGGCGGATATGTATTTGCCAGAGGATTGTATGTTTGGAACACTTTGTGCGGCGTGCCGATGCGGATTTTCGCGCTGTCGGGGTCGAGCAGGGTGTCGTTGAGGTATTGGCGGATTTGCCGTTCGTAGTTTTTGGGGTAGCTGCCGTAGTTTTCGCTGCGCACGGCCTTCAAGCTGACTTGTGCGGACGGGGGCGTGTAGGCGCAGGCGGCCAGCAGGCAAAGGCTGCCGATCAGGGCGGCATGGGTGGGAAGTTTCATATTGGTTTCCTTGTATGGGGTTGGTGGATGTTTTCAGGCTGCTTTAAGGCTGAAGTTCGTCTGAAACCCAATTTCAATAAAGTAAAAATGCCCGAACAAAAATTTCAGACGACCTTCTGCCCATACCGCATCAGTGTCATGCCGCCGACCGCCGCTGCGCAACCCGCAACCAGCGAAATATGCAGCGGTTCGCCCAAAACCCACGCCGAGCTGAGCATGCCGAAAATCGGCACGAGCGTAATATACGCCGCTGCGCTGCCTGCGCCCAAAATCTTCACGCCTTCAAAATACCACGCGTAAGCCAATACCGTCGCGCCGATGACCAGCCACGCCAATGCCGTCCAACCGCGTGCATCCATCGCCGCCATTGCCTCAAACGGCAATCCGTCCGTCCACAACGCCACCACTGACAACATCAGCGCGCCGATGAACGACGTTGCCGCCGTTACCGTCAGCGCGTCTATCCCGCGCAAAACCGCACGTCCGATTAAAGTATAAGCCGCCCAGCAGACCACGCAGCCGAAAATCAGCCACTCCCCCGCCTTGATGCCGCCCGACAATACCGTCAAAGGCTGTCCTTGCGTTACCGCCGTTATTGCACCCAAAACCGCCAGCAGCATACCCGCCAAAATCTTCGCGTTTAAACGTTCGCCGAAAAGCCAAGCCGCCAGCAGCAGCGTCAGCACGGGATTCACCGCCACGACCACCGCCGCCTTGCCCGCCGGCATTGCCTGCAAACCCAACATAAAAAACACCGCATAGCCGCACACGCCGACGGAAGCGGCTACCGCCAAGCCCAGCCATTGCCGCGCCGACAAAGCCGCCAAAGTCGCGAACCTGCTGCGCGCAAACAACCAGCCCAACAACAAAACCGAAGCCAGCACAAACCGCACCGCACCGCCCGTCAGCGGCGGCAGCGACTGCCCCAGCATCCGCCCCATCGGCCAAGACGCACCCCACAACACCGCCATTCCCAGCAGTTTCAAATGTACAGAATAACGTTCCATCTCAATCCTTTATCGACAAAGGCCGTCTGAAAACCCGATTTCAAGTTTTCAGACGACCTCAATACCTCTATTCTGCCGCCTTTGATTTGGGCCGGACAACTTTTTTACCCCAGCACAATTCGGGCAGATCAAAAGTGCTCACTACTGTAACTATATCAGGTTTATCCCTATCCCATTTCAGCGCAACACCGTCATTATCAATCGCACAGCCTGGCAAGTTTTTCTGTGTTAATGTCAGCTCAAAGTTTTTTAACTGTTTATTTGAATCAAGAATGACGTTTCCCCAATAAGGTTGATCATTGGAAGCAATATCTGCCTGCCAATACCCGTCACGCTCAGTGCGCGTCACTCGCAAAAAATATAATTTCCCATCCACAAACCACTCAGGCAGGGACACTTCGGCTGATTCGTTTAACGTGCAACTTGATAGGAAATAATCAGCAGGACTGGACGGCATCTTGCCACCTTTAGTCAATGCTTGCCACTCCATCTCTCCGTCACTCCGGCAGGACCACCCTTCCACATCAACCGTCCTGGCTTCCTCGATAGCATTCATCGTCAGTGTTGCTTGATAACCATCTTCAGTCTGGTACGCAGAACGATTCATTCTATTAACTTCCATGCCTTTCCATTCAACAGGGCGAGAAAATGTGACTTCGCTAAAAGTAGAAAAATCAGGCTTTTTCGATATCCCATCCTGAGGAGCTACGGTCAGCTTCGAACCTGCCGGGATTCGTATACCATCAATCACCAACTCCTCTTTAGCCGTTTGATAACTTGAATCATCATACCTTTTAGCTTGCCATGCCTTAACCATAAACATTCCAAACAATGACACCGCGATCAAATTGAAAATGATGGCTGAATTCCTAATCAGCGGATTTTTGGATTTAACAATTGCCACAATACTGGCAATCCAAACTATGGCGGCCATAGCCAATATGGCCATGCCAATAAGAATTAAATTCTCCAAAACAAGTATTTCCTTTTCTTTATATTCAGAAAATAGGTCGTCTGAAAACCCGATTTCAAGTTTTCAGACGACCTTCCAATATCGCTATTGCAAACAGATTACTTGGGCTGCCAAGAATCTTTCAGCGTAACCGTGCGGTTGAACACGGGTTGCTCGGGGCGGTGGTCTTTGCGGTCGGTAACGAAATAGCCCAGGCGTTCAAACTGCCAACGGCTTTCGGGCGGCAAATCGTTGGCGGAGGCTTCGACCCAGGCTTGGATTTCGCGCACGGATTCGGGGTTGAGAAAGTTGGTGAAGGGCAGGTATTCGCCGTCTTCGCCGCGCACGGCGTCGGGACGAGGTTCGGTGAACAGGCGCTCGTACAGGCGCACGGTGGCGGGCACGGCGTGCTCGGCCGAGAGCCAGTGGATGACGCCTTTAACTTTGCGGCCTTCGGGGTTTTTGCCCAGCGTGTCGTAATCAAGGCTGCATTTGAGTTCGACTACATGGCCGTCTGAATCTTTGACGACTTCGTCGCAGCGCATCACGTAGCTGTGGCGCAGGCGCACTTCGCCGCCGGGTGTCAGGCGTTTGAAGCCTTTGGGCGGGTTTTCGGCGAAGTCGTCGGCTTCGATGTAGAGCGTTGGCGAAATCGGCAGCTCGCGCCCGCCCATTTCTTCGTGGTTGGGATGGTAGGGGGCGTAGCGGCTTTGCGCTTGGGCGGGGTCAAAGTTGGTCAGGGTAACTTTGAGCGGGTTGAGCACGGCAATCATACGCGGGGCGGAGTTTTCCAGCTCTTCGCGGATGGCACCTTCGAGCACGCTCATGTCGATCACGTTTTCGGATTTGGAGATGCCGGCGCGTTTGGCAAACAGGCGCAGGCCTTCGGGGGTGTAGCCGCGTCGGCGCATGCCAGAGATGGTGGGCATACGCGGGTCGTCCCAGCCGCTGACGTGGCCGTCTGAAACAAGCTGGTTAAGCTTGCGTTTGGAGGTGATGGAATACAAAAGCTCCAAACGGGAAAATTCGTATTGGCGCGGGCGGGTGGCGTGCGGTGCGGGGATGTTGTCGAGCACCCAGTCATACAGCGGGCGGTGGGCTTCAAATTCGAGCGTGCACAGCGAATGGGTGATGCCTTCGATGGCGTCGGAGATGGCGTGGGTGTAGTCGTACATCGGGTAGATGCACCATTTGTCGCCGGTGTTGTGGTGGTAGGCGCGGCGGATGCGGTAAATCACGGGGTCGCGCATATTGACGTTGCCCGAAGCCATGTCGATTTTCAGGCGCAGGGTTTTGCTGCCGTCGGGGAATTCGCCGTTTTTCATGCGCATAAAGAGATCGAGGTTTTCTTCGACGCTGCGCTCGCGGTAGGGGCTGTTTTTGCCCGGCTCGGTGAGCGTGCCGCGATATTCGCGCATTTCTTCGGCGGTCAAATCATCGACATAGGCTTTGCCGTCTTTAATCAGGCCGACGGCGTAATCGAACAGGCGGTCGAAATAGTCGGACGCGTAATGCGGCTCGCCCGCCCACTCGAAACCCAGCCAGTTGACATCTTCTTTAATAGAATCAACGTATTCCTGATTTTCTTTTTCGGGATTGGTGTCGTCAAAGCGCAGGTTGCACAGACCATCATAAACATAGGCTAGGCCGAAGTTCAGGCAGATGGATTTGGCGTGGCCGATGTGCAAATAGCCGTTGGGCTCGGGCGGGAAACGGGTTTGGATGGCGGTGTGTTTACCGCTTTTGAGATCGTCTTCGATGATGGTGCGGATGAAGTGGTTGTCGGCGAATTGGTCTTTGTTGAGCATGGCGGGAATTCGGTTTGGTGGTCGTAAAGCTGCGGATTGTACCCGATTTTGTCGGGGCGGGGCATGGATGAGGCCGTCTGAAAACCCTGTCGGTGCGGGCGTTTCAGACGGCCTTTGGGCTGTGTTGCGGGCAAGAAAAAACGGAACAAACTGTGTTGTTCCGTTTGCCGTTTCGGGTTTTCAGACGGCCTTTGGGCAATCATTGAGGCTGTCTGAAAGGTCTGCCGTTCACACGTTTACTGCTTCGGCTTTTTCGTTATATTCGTCGATTTCGTTGAAATTCATATAACGGTAAATCTGGTCGCCCTGTTCGTTGATGATGCCGATATTGGCTT
>CAMURX010000051.1 GCA_947097615.1 uncultured Neisseria sp.
GCGCAACACCTGATACTCGCTTCGAGCATCGGCGTTTACGACGGCCATCGCGGCGATGTCGACGAAAACACCGCCCCCGTCAGCCGCCGCGGCCGCCTGCTGGCCGAGGCCGAAGCAGCCGTTTTGTCCGCCGCCGTGCCGCACCGCGACATCCTGCGCCTCGGCGGCCTTTATTGCGCCGAACGCCACCCGCTCGCCGCCGTCCTCGCCACGCAAAAAACCGTCGCCGCCGACGAACCCGCCAATATGCTGCACCGCAGCCGCGCCGTCGCCGCCCTGTTTCAGACGGCCTGCACCCCCAACGGCCGCCGCATACGCAACGTCGTCGAATACCCGCAGCCCGACAAACGGCAGTTCTACACCGCCGAGGCCGCCAAACTCGGCCTCCCCCCGCCGCCCTTCGCTGCGGGCGGCGCGGGCAAAACCGTGCGCACGCTGTACAAGGATTTCGCCGCCATCCTGAATGTGAACGGATAAAGAGGCCGTCTGAAATGCCGTCCCAACCCGTTTCAGAAACGTCATCCCCGCGAAGGCGGGGACGGCCTCCGCGCAGGCTGTACCGCCCGCAGGCAGCGCACGCGGCTGATGCCCGAGTAAGCAGCCATCAGGCCGTCTGAAAACCCCCGACATCCGCCAACCAAGGAAACCCATGAACCCCCTGATTACCGACCCCGCCCCTGCGCCAAACCGCACGCCCGTTATCGTCGCTCTCGATTTTGCCACCGAAGCCGAAACCGTCGCCTTCGTCCGCCGTCTCGATCCCACACTGTGCCAACTGAAAATAGGCAAAGAACTCTTCACTGCCACCGGCCGCAAACTGGCGGAAAATCTGGTCAACCAAGGCTACAAGCTCTTTCTCGACCTCAAATACCACGACATCCCGAATACCGTCGCCCAAGCCTGCAAAGCCGCCGCCGACATGGGCGTGTGGATGGTCGACATGCACGCCTCGGGCGGGCGGCGGATGATGGAAGCCGCCGCCGAAGCCCTCGCCAACCGCAGCGCCAAGCCCCTGCTGATCGGCGTCACCGTCCTCACCAGCATGGAACAAGCCGACCTGGCCGAAACCGGCATCACCGTCCCCGTCGAACAGCAGGTGCTGCGCCTGGCCGCACTGGCCGAAGACTCCGGCCTCGACGGCGTCGTCTGCTCCGCCCGCGAAGCCACCGCCCTGCGCGGTGCGCGCGGCGCGGATTTCGTCCTCGTCACCCCCGGCATCCGCCCCAATCCCGACGACAACAGCGACGACCAACGCCGAATCATGACGCCCGCCCAAGCCCTTGCCGCCGGTTCGACCTATCTGGTGATGGGACGCCCGATCACCCAGGCCGCCGACCCCGCCGCCGTGCTGCGCGACATCAACAGCCGGGTGCAGGAGGCCGTCTGAAAACAAAGTTTCAACGGAGTCAGAACATATACAGTCCGCCTTTCAGAAACGTTATCCCCGCGAAGGCTGAGGCGGCCTGAATCAACGGAGAACCGTTTTTGTGAACCGCCCTGCCCGCATGATTTTGCTGCTGCTAACCGCCGCTTTCGCCTTTGCCTCGTTTCAGACGGCCAACGGCTTTTTCGGCGACCGCTGCGCCGCGCGCAAAATGCTGCGCGACACCGTAGACGCCCTGCGCCTGCGTCTGCCCGCGCCCGGCGATCCCGATTTGGCCGCCGCCATGCCGCGCGGCCTGCCGAAGCTGCGCGACGGTTTCCTTTATTACCCCGAACGCAATGCCTACAAATACACCTTCACCGACAACGCGCCGCAGCATTTGGAGCGGCGCAGCATCTGGCTGGCGCCGCGCAACGGCCGCTGGCTGTGCTGGGCGGGCGTCAAAGACAGCGTGGCGGCGGCCGACTGCGGCGACCGCGAAATCGTCAAAGGATTGAAAGAAGAAGAGCATTTTCAGGCGCAGACGCGGGCGCATTTGTATTCCGACTGGTGCAACAGAGCCCTGCCGCCGCCCGATTGGGAAAACGCGCCCGTTTATGTGGTGTACAGCCCGCAACAGAGCATATGGGAAAATAGCAAACCGAAATGGCCGCAGGCACGCGTGCGCGCCGAACATTTCACGGACGCGCATCTGGTGCTGTTTGCGGCGGACAAGCAGACGGACTGGCTGCTCGATCTGCCCGAGCGGCCGAAAAGTCTGACCCTGATCGGCGCGGCGGAAGACAACCGGCTCACCGTCAACCCCGCACCCGCAGACGGGCAGAGCGCCTATCTGTTCAGCTACGAAGCAAGCAAAAAAGCCTGCGAAAAGCTCGCGGTCGGCCGCTACGACACGCTGGCTGAATATTACGAAAACGAAACCTGGCAGGAGCAGGCGGTGGCGCGCCTGTTCCGCAATCCCACCGTGCGCCCGCTGATTACCGTGCTAGACGAAGCGCACCCCGAAGCGGTGTTGGATGCGGCGGCGCATAAAGGCCGTCTGAAAAACAACGGCGATTCGGCTGCGGCCGACGGGCAGACAGGAGGGCAGTGATGGAAACCATCCGTACGGTTTTCGGCATCATGATGATGGCGTTTTTTGCGGCGGCTTTCCTCATGATCCCCTTGTCGGCCGCCTGTTTTGCCTTTGCCGCATCGGCGTTGGGGCTGAAATCCCTGTATGCCCTGTTCAGACGGCCTCCGTCCGCCCGCCATCCGCTGATGTGGCTTTATGCCGCCATGCTCGGCTACCTGCTGTTCGGCGTGCTGTATGCCGACTTTGCCGCTGTGCCCGCGCTGGTCGCACACAGGTGGCACGACGCTTACGCCCTGCGTACCCTGAACAACACGCTGCTTTTTGCCGTGCTGGCCGCCGCCAACCTGCCGCTGCTGCCCCTGCTGCGGCGCAAGGCGGAGCAGGACAGCGTCTGGCTGGGCACGGCCTGGTGCGTGTGGCGGGTATTATGGGGCGTGTTTTTCGCCACGCTGCTGCTGTCACTGCTGTCGGCCGAGCCCGTTTTCGGCGGATACTATGCCGCGTTTGCCGACGCCGTATGGCCGTGGCGGCAAAGCGTTCTGACCCTGCTCGAAGCCGACGGCACGCACACCGCCCGCCTGTTGGCCTTGCCGCAACTGCGCAACGGCGCAAGCGCATGGGCGGACGGCCTGCTGATGCTGGCCGCCAACCTGCCGTTTTTCCTGCTTTACGCAGAAACCCTGCCGCCTTCGCACGACGCGGCAAAAACCGGCCGCCACCGCATTGATATTCTGGCACGGCAGCGCAGGCCGTCTAAAACACAGAAATAATGCGTCAAATCAAGTTTTCAGACAGCCTCTGCCGTAGGGTGTGTTGCGCAGCAACGCACGCGGTCTGTGTCGGAAAACGAATAACAGGCCGTCTGAAAAGCAGCCCCCCAACGAAATCAAAACACAACAAGGAGTGGATTTATGGACACCGCAACCCTGAAAACCCGCCTGCAACAGGCGCGCGTGCTGATAGCGGGCGACGTGATGCTCGACCGCTACTGGTTCGGCGACGCCGCCCGCATCTCGCCCGAAGCGCCCGTTCCCGTGGCGAAAATCGAGCGCACCGAATACCGCGCGGGCGGCGCAGCCAACGTCGCCCGCAACGTCGCCGCGCTGGGCGGACAGGCCGTGCTGCTGTCGGTTGTCGGCGACGACGAAGCGGGCGACAAACTGCACAAGCTGATGGAAGAATGCGGCGTGCAAACCGCCCTGATGCGCGACAAAACTATCTCCACCACCGTCAAAACCCGCGTCGTCGCCCGCAACCAGCAGCTCTTGCGCATCGACTTCGAAGACGCACCCGCGCACGAAGTGCTCGACAGCGTGCGGCAGGCCTTCCGCGACAAACTCTCCGGTTGCGACCTCGTCATTCTCTCCGACTACGGCAAAGGCGGCCTCGCCCACGTTGCCTCCTTTATCGAATGGGCGCGGCAGGCGGGCAAACCGGTGCTCGTCGACCCCAAAGGCAGCGACTACGCCAAATACGCCGGCGCCACGCTGCTCACGCCCAACCGCGCCGAATTGCGCGAAGTAACGGGAAGCTGGCACAGCGAAGAGGAGCTGACGGAAAAAGCGCAAACCCTGCGCCGCAACCTCGGCCTGGACGCGCTGCTGCTCACCCGCAGCGAAGAGGGCATGACCCTGTTCGGTAGCGGCGAGCCGCACCACCAACCGACGCGCGCGCGCGAAGTGTTCGACGTTTCCGGCGCGGGCGACACCGTTATCGCCACGGTGGGCTTGACAGCGGCCGCGGGCTTGGAACTGACCGAAGCCGTGCGCCTGGCCAACGCGGCGGCGGGCGTGGTGGTCGGCAAGCTGGGCACGGCGGTATGCACGTTTGACGAACTGGCACAATCATTGTAAAGTAGCGTAATAACTTGGTATGTTCATGTTGCAAAAGCCTATGTTTTGTTTAAGAATTTTCAAGAATAGGCAAGGCGCGGCAGAAAATTGCCTTATAACACAACTGCTTTGAAATTTTTTAAGGGGACGACATGGCCGTGAGCATGACCCGCCTGGAACTGAACTGGGACGACAGCGAAAGCCGCAACAAACTCGACATTACCTCCGTGCAGGCGGTTGCCGCCGTGTGGCTGGCCGACACCAAAGCCAGCCGCCATGCCGCCATGGACATAGAAACCGTGGTTGACGAGCCTTTCTCTTTTGCCTTCAACGGATTGGATGCGGCCACCGTTATCGGGCTGTTCGACGAAATCGCCCGCCAATTTCCGACCGTCCGCTTTTACGTGCGCGGCATCGGCGAAGATTTCAGCAATATGTGGCTGCGCGAGTATTTCGGCGGCGCCACCGTGTTTGCCGCCGGCCCGTTCGATCACAAAGTGTCGGAACATTTGAGCAACAAGGGCAAAAGCTGGTTCAGCCGCTGGCTGGGCAAGTAAAGCCGCAAAAAGGCCGTCTGAAAGCGTTTTTTGTAGGCGTTTTTCTGCCCGCAGCCGTTTTCAGACGGCCTGATTCCTTGCGCCGCGCCGTCTGGCCGGCCATGCAAACCCTCTGCCGCTGATTGAGATTGCCGCCTTGTGGCGGTACAATCCGCGGCGTTTTATTTTGTAAAGAAATATTATGAACCTGATTGGCGACATCCTTCCTTTAACGCATATCCTGCTCGATTCCGATGCGGGCAGCAAAAAACGCCTGTTCGAACAGGCCGGACAGCTGCTGGAAAACGAAGCGGGTGTGCCGCGTTCGGAAGTGTTCGACTGCCTGTTTGCCCGCGAAAAACTCGGTTCGACCGGACTGGGGCAGGGCGTGGCCGTGCCGCACGGCCGTTTGGCCTCGCTGCAAAAAGCCGCCGGCGTGTTTATCCGCACGAAAGAGCCCGTTCCCTTTGATGCGCCCGACGGCAAACCGGTGTCGCTAGCCGTTGTCCTGCTCGTGCCCGAAGACGCCGCCGCCACGCATTTGGAAGTGCTCTCGCAACTGGCCGCACGCTTTTCCGACAAAAGCGTGCGCGAACGCCTGATGCAGGCGCAGGACGCCGCCGAAGTGCAGCGCATCCTGACGGAGCAATGATGCCCAGCATTTCCGTGCGCCGCCTGTATCAGGACAACCGCGACAAGCTGCGGCTGGCTTGGGCAGCAGGCGCGGCCGGTGCGGACAACCGCATCGGCGTCGAGGCCGACAAGCCCGTACTTGCGCTGGTCGGCCATTTGAATTTCATCCACCCCAACCAGGTGCAGGTGCTCGGCGTGGCCGAGGTCGACTACCTTGCGCGCATGGAATCGGGCGATCTGGCCTACAACTTCGAGCAGCTTTTCGAGCTGCCCATGTCGCTGGTGATCGTCGCCAACGATTTGGACGTGCCGCAAATCCTGCGCGACTACTGCCACACCAACAACGTCCCCCTGCTCACGTCCAGCCTGGAAAGCCCGTATCTGATGGACGTGCTGCGCATCTACCTGCAACGCACGCTGGCCGTGTCCACCATCAAGCACGGCGTCTTTCTCGACGTATTCGAAATCGGCGTGCTGCTCACCGGCCAGTCCGGCCTCGGCAAAAGCGAGCTGGCTTTGGAGTTGATTTCGCGCGGACACAGCCTGATTGCCGACGACGCCGTCGAGCTGCACCGCACCGGCCCCGAGCTGCTCGAAGGCCGCTGCCCGCCCATGTTGCGAGATTTCCTCGAAGTGCGCGGGCTGGGCATACTCAACATCCGCCACATCTTTGGCGAAACCTCCATCCGGCCGAAAAAATCCCTCAACCTCATCATCAACCTCGTGCCTGCCGACGACGACGACATGAAACAGCTCGACCGCCTGAGCATACGCAGCGAGACCGAAACCATCCTCAACGTCAACGTCCGCTCCGTCACCCTGCCCGTGGCCGCCGGACGCAACCTTGCCGTCCTCGTCGAAGCCGCCGTGCGCAACTACATCCTGCAACTGCGCGGCAAAGACAGCACGCGCGAATTTCTCGAACGCCACCAAAACATCATGAAAGAGCAGGGCATGCAGCATGAAGATCATCCTGATTAGCGGCCTTTCCGGCTCCGGCAAATCCGTCGCCCTCAAACAACTCGAAGACGCGGGCTACTACTGCGTCGACAACATGCCGATGGAAATACTGCCCCAGCTCGTGCTGTACCACATCCGCGGCGGCGGCGTCGAAAACCTCGCCGTCAGCGTCGACATCCGCTCCCGCATCAAAATGAGCGAAGTCGAAAAACAGCTTGCCTATCTCGCCAGACAAGGCCATCAGGCCGAAATCCTCTTTCTCGAAGCAGACGAAGCCACCCTCGTGCGCCGCTTCTCCGAAACCCGCCGCAGCCACCCGCTCGCCGCCCTCAACCAGCCCCTCACCGAAAGCCTGCGCCAAGAGCGGCAAACCCTCGCCCCCCTGCGCGAAAAAGCCTACTGTGTCGACACCTCCAAAATGAACGCCCAGCAGCTGCGCCACACCGTGCGCCGCTGGCTCGGCGCCGAACACCGGGGCATGATGCTCGTGTTCGAATCTTTCGGCTTCAAATACGGCACGCCCACCAACGCCGACTTTATCTTCGATATGCGCAGCCTGCCCAACCCCTACTACGACCCCGCCCTGCGCCCCTTCAACGGCATGCAGACCGAAATCCGCGCCTACCTCGACGCCGAACCCCTCGCAGGCGAAATGGCCGCCGACATCGCCGCCTTTCTCGAACGCTGGCTGCCGCGCATGCAGACAGAAAGCCGCAGCTACGTCACCGTCGCCCTCGGCTGCACCGGCGGCCAACACCGCTCCGTCTACATCGCCGAACGCCTGGCAGAGCATTTCCGCAGCCGCTACCCCGTCCTCGTCCGCCACCGCCAGCTCGACGCCCGCTAAAACGTCCGCGCAGACAGCCCGAAAAGGCCGTCTGAAACCCCGTATCCCTTCCGACAAACAGGCCGTCTGAAACCCGCAACCCTTTCAGACGGCCTCCACACAAAAAGGCACAGCAACATGGCAATCCAATGGTATCCCGGCCACATGCACAAGGCCAAAAAAGCCATCGCCGAACGCCTCAAAAGCGTCGACATGGTGATCGAAGTCCTCGACGCCCGCATGCCCGCATCCGGCGAAAACCCCCTGCTCGGCCAACTCTCCGCCGGCAAACCCAAACTCAAAATCCTCAACAAGCAAGACCTCGCCGACCCCGAACGCACCCGAATCTGGCTCGACGATTTCAACAGCCGTCCCGACACCCGCGCCATCGCCCTCGACGCCTCCGACCGCCAAGCCGCGCAGAAGCTCATCGCCGCCAGCCGCGCCCTCGTTCCCAACAGAGGCGGCATCGACAAACCCCTGCGCGTCCTCATCTGCGGCATCCCCAACGTCGGCAAATCCACCCTCATCAACGGCATGCTCGGCAAAAAATCCGCCAAAACCGGCAACGAACCCGGCATCACCAAAGCCGAACAGCGCCTCTTCCTTGCCGACGACTTCTGGCTCTACGACACCCCCGGCATGCTGTGGCCGAAAATCATCGTCGAAGAAGCAGGCTACAACCTCGCCGCAGGCGGCGCCGTCGGCCGCAACGCCCTCGACGAAGAAATCGTCGCCCTCGAACTCCTCGACTACCTGCGCCGCCACTACCTGCCCCTGTTGCAGGAGCGCTATCAGGCCGACAAAAACGAAAGCAGCCACTGGCGCGACGACCAATGGCTCGAATGGATAGGCCGCAAACGCGGCGCCCTCCTCCCCGGCGGCCGCATCAACTGCCAAAAAGCCGCCGAAAACACTCTTACCGACTTCCGCGATGGCCACATCGGCCGCATCACCCTCGAAACCCCGCACCAATGGGCGCAATGGCTCAAAACCGCGCAGCAAAAGGAAGCCGCCCTCAAAGCCGAACGCGAAGCGAAAAAAGCCGAACGCAAAGGCAAGGCCGTCTGAAACCCGGGATACACAAACGGTTTCACCAAGTCGCCAACCCGGCAAACCGTGTGATTCCCGGTGTTCAGACGGCCTCAAGCCCAAAGGCCGTCTGAAACGCTTAGGGTCTGTTTTTTAAATATGGACGACATCCAAAAAGGCTGTTAGGTAAAGGCCGTCTGAAAGCGTGGTTTTGGCAAATTGGAAACCGCTGTCGGCAAAATGACAGATACAGGACACCGGGCAATCCGTTTGCATCTGTATGAAAAACCGCCCTGCCCTTTGCGGTGGATACGGTTTTGTTTTGGCCAATGTCCGTAAGCGGAAAACAGCATGAAGAAGGCCGTCTGAAAAACCGGTTTGGGTAAACGGGTTTTTCAGACGGCCTTACGTATGGAGAGTCGGATATTCTGTCTATGGCTTACAGCGCGTCTTTCAGGGATTTGCCGGCACGGAATTTCGGCGTTTTGGCTGCGGCGATGGTGAGCGGCTCGCCGGTTTTGGGGTTGCGGCCTTGACGCTCGGCGCGTTCGCCGACGTAGAAAGAACCGAAACCGACCAATGTGACGGTGTCACCTTTTTTCAGGGCTTCGGTAATGGCATTTACCATACCGTCCAGAGCTTTGGCAGCAGCGGCTTTGGAGATGTCGGCCTCTTGAGCCATTGCTTCGATCAATTCAGACTTGTTCACGATAAGTCCCTTTCTGTCGTTTTAAAAAATGAAGAATTCCGAAACCCGAACGGCATCGGAATGCGGATGGATATGACGCGCCTTTATAGCAAGGCTGAATTTGCCGTGTCAAGGCAAAACGCACAAACGGCGGACATTTCCGGCCTAATCGCCCGCCGTTGCGGCGTTTTGCAACAAAACGCCGCCTGCGTCAGTGTTTGCGCGCTTTTACGCTTGACTTTGCCTCGGAAGCATTGGTTGCAGCATCTGCCGCCGCTTCCGCTTTAAAAGGCTCGGGACGGTATTCCAAACCCAGTTCCAGCACTTCGTCTATCCATTTGACGGGATGGATTGCCAAACCTTCCTTCACATTGGCGGGAATTTCCTCCAAATCCTTCACGTTGCCCTGCGGAATCAGCACATGTTTGATACCGCCGCGCAGCGCGGCCAGCAGTTTTTCCTTCAAGCCGCCGATGGGCAGCACCTCGCCGCGCAGGGTGATTTCGCCGGTCATGGCCACGTCGGCGCGCACGGGGATATTGGTGAAGGCAGAAACCATCGCCAGCGTCATGCCGATGCCCGCGCTTGGGCCGTCTTTCGGCGTCGCCCCTTCAGGAACATGGACGTGGATGTCGCTTTTCTCGTAGAAATCGGGCGCAAGGCCGAGGGCTTCGGCGCGGGAGCGGACGACGCTCCATGCGGCGGTGATGGATTCCTGCATCACGTCGCCCAGTTTGCCGGTGCGCACGATATTGCCTTTGCCTTTGAGGGCGACGGCTTCGATGGTGAGCAGTTCGCCGCCGACTTCCGTCCAGGCAAGGCCGGTTACCTGGCCGATGCGGTTTTCGCTTTCGGCGACGCCGAAATCAAAGCGGCGCACGCCGAGGTAGCTGCTCAGGTTTTGCGAGTCCACCACAATGGCTTCGGGCTTGCCTGCACCCTTGCCCGCATCTTCCGCCAGCTGCGCCGCCATCACACCTTTGCGGCAGATTTTGGCAATTTCGCGATCGAGCGAACGCACGCCTGCTTCGCGGGTGTAGTAGCGCACAATGTCGCGCACGGCTTCTTCGCGGATGTCGATTTCGCCTTCGCGCACGCCGTTGCGTTCCATCTGTTTGGGTACGAGATACTGCATGGCAATGCTGACTTTTTCGTCTTCTGTGTAGCCCGACAGGCGGATGATTTCCATGCGGTCGAGCAGCGCCGACGGAATATTCATGCTGTTGGACGTGGCGATAAAGAGCACATCGCTCAAATCGTAGTCCACTTCGACGAAGTGGTCGGCGAAAGCGCTGTTTTGTTCGGGGTCGAGCACTTCCAGCAGCGCGCTGGACGGATCGCCGCGGAAATCGTTGCCGAGTTTGTCGATTTCGTCGAGCAGAAACAACGGGTTTTTCACACCGGCCTTAATCATGCCTTGGATGATTTTGCCCGGCATCGAGCCGATGTAGGTGCGGCGGTGGCCGCGGATTTCGCTCTCGTCGCGCA
>CAMURX010000052.1 GCA_947097615.1 uncultured Neisseria sp.
GAAAAAGGCCGCTGCCTCGACCAGTTCCCATCCGACGTGTACCAGGGCGGCGCGGGCACTTCGGTGAACATGAACACCAACGAAGTCATCGCCAACCTCGCGCTGGAAATCCTCGGCCGCCCCAAAGGCAGCTACGGCATCATCGACCCGATGGATCATGTCAACGCAAGCCAGTCGACCAACGACGCCTATCCCACCGGCCTGCGCCTTGCCGTGTACAACAGCGCCGCCGCCCTGATGAAAAAAACAGGCCGTCTGAAAAAAGCCTTCGGGGACAAGGCCGAAGAATTCAAAGACGTGCTGAAAATGGGGCGCACCCAGTTGCAGGACGCCGTGCCGATGCCCTTGGGCGCGGAATTTGCCACCTTCGCCCGCTGGCTGGCAGACGAAGAGGCCAATCTGCAACGCAATATCGACTTGCTTCTGGCCGTCAACCTCGGCGGCACCGCCATCGGAACAGGCGTGAACACCCCCGCAGGCTACGCGCCGCTGGCCGTGGCCAAACTCTCGGAAATCAGCGGCCTGCCGTGCACCCTGTCGCCCGATTTGATTGCGGCCACGCCCGATTGCGGCGACTATGTCAGCGTCCATGCCGCGCTCAAACGGCTGGCGGTGAAACTGTCCAAAATCTGCAACGACCTGCGCCTGCTCTCTTCGGGCCCGCGCGCCGGGCTGAACGAAATCAACCTGCCGGAAATGCAGGCCGGCTCGTCCATCATGCCCGCCAAAGTCAACCCCGTGATTCCCGAAGTGGCCAACCAGGTCTGCTTCAAAGTGATCGGCAACGACACCGCCGTCGCCTTCGCCGCCGAAGCGGGGCAGCTCCAACTGAATGTGATGGAACCCGTTATCGCCCAAGCCCTGTTTGAAAGCATCGAACTGCTCGGCAACGCCTGCACCACCCTTGCCGACAAATGCGTCGCGGGCATCACCGCCAACCGCCAAACCTGCGCCGATTACGTCTTCAACTCCATCGGCATCGTCACCTACCTGAACCCCTTTATCGGCCACCACAACGGCGACAAAGTCGGCAGAATCTGCGCGCAAACCGGCAAAAGCGTGCGCGAAGTGGTGCTGGAACTCGGCCTGCTGGATGCGGCGCAGCTTGACGACATCCTGTCGCCCGCCAACCTGATGAACCCGCAATACAAGGCGGTGACAGCGGGTTAAGCTGCCGATTGGCATAAAACCGCTTCAAAGGCCGTCTGAAAAGCATTTCCCGCTTTTCAGACGGCCTTTTTATGCGGATAGGGCAGAAAATAGCCGAAAAGTTTCATTGTTAAATACCGTTAATCATAAAAATAAACCGTTTATCTGTTAACGAGTCACCCGTCAAGAGAAGCCGCTATGATGCGCGTCGTCTGATAGATATTTGCTTTTCTAGCAAGTAAGTGAGTAAGACATTTTCCCCGTAATGTGTTTGGCCGCCTGTTTTTGCAGGTGGCATTTTTTTGTCCGTAATTTTCCCCGAAGCCGTTTTTCAGACGGCCTTTTCCGACTACGTCCGATTACAAATTTGCTATAATCCGCCGGTTTTTATTTCCGCAAACCCACAAAACAAAAGGATTCAGACATGGGCATCAAAGTTGCCATCAACGGCTACGGCCGCATCGGCCGCCAAGTATTGCGCGCCATCTACGACTACAACCTGCAAGACCGACTGGAAATCGTCGCCGTCAACGCCAGCGGCGGCATCGAAACCAACGCCCACCTCACCAAATTCGACACCGTACACGGCCGCTTTGCCGCCGATGTATCCCACGATGAAAACCACCTCATCATCAACGGCCGCAAAATCCCCTACTTCTCCACCCGCAACCCGGCCGAGCTGCCGTGGAAAGAACTCGGCGTCGATTTGGTGATGGAATGCACCGGCGCGTTTACCAGCAAAGCCAAAGCGCAAGTCCACCTCGACAGCGGCGCGAAGAAAGTACTGATTTCCGCACCCGGCGGCGACGATGTCGATGCCACCGTTGTTTACGGCGTCAACGATGATGTGATTACCGACGGCATGACCGTGATTTCCAACGCCTCCTGTACCACCAACTGCCTTGCCCCCGTGGCCAAAGTGTTGAGTGAGAGCGTCGGTATCGTCAAAGGCGCGATGACCACCATCCACGCCCTCACCAACGACCAAACCGTAACCGACGTGCGCCACAAAGACCTGCGCCGCGCGCGCAGCGGCATGGAAAACATGATTCCCACCAAAACCGGCGCGGCCAAAGCCGTCGGTCTTGTGTTGCCCGAACTCAAAGGCAAGCTCGACGGCCTCGCCATCCGCGTGCCCACCGTCAACGTATCGCTGGTCGATTTGAGCTTCCAAGCCGGACGCGACACTTCCGCCGACGAAATCAACGCGCTGATGAAAGCCGCCGCCGAAGAAGGCCGTCTGAAAGGCGTGTTGGCGTACAACACCCTGCCGCTGGTGTCCACCGACTTCAACCACACCACCGTCGCCAGTAGCTTTGATGCCACGATTACCAAAGTCGTCGACGGCAATATGGTGAAAGTGTTCGCCTGGTACGACAACGAATGGGGCTTCAGCTGCCAGATGCTGCGTACCGCCCTGCGTATGACCGGCCAGGACGTGCCCGAATTCGCATAAGCCCGCGCTGCGGCAGAGATGAAGAGGCCGTCTGAAAGCCTGAAACGGGGTTTTCAGACGGCCTTTGTTTCACTATATAAAGGATGCATTGATGGACAAAAACTTTTCGTGGCGGCGTTTCCTGCTCAGGCGGCTGAACATTTTGGCCGTTTTGTCTCTGGCTGCCTGCATTGCCGGCCAGTTGGGCGGCCTGCACTGGTTTGCCGGACTGTTCGGCCATTTCATGCCGCATTACGCGGCCGTATTCCTGCTTGCCGCGCTGTTTTGTCCGGGACGGCGGCGGCTGTTGTGGGCGGTTTGTGCGGCGGGTGCGGCGCTTTGGCTGATGCAGCCTTTTGTTCTCGAGAGACCGTCTGAAACGCGGCGCAGCCTGATTTGGTACAACGTCCATCTCGACAATCCGCAGGCAGCGGCGGAAACGGCCGCGCTTTTGGCTGCCGCGCCCGATATGCTGGCTTTGGCGGAAATCGATACGGCCGACGGGGGCTGGGCACAGCTGCGCCACCGTTATCCCTACGGCTGCGAACGCGAATCCGATAGCCCGTTTGCCCTTGCCCTGTGGAGCAGGCGGCCGCTGGATGCCTGCGAGGTGCGTTTTTCCGGCGATTATCCCTATATCCGCGCCCTTGTCGGTGACACTGCCGTTTACGCCCTCCATCCGCCGCCGCCGGTTGGCGGAGCGTTGGCACGGGACAGGGACGCATATCTGGCCGAAACCGCCCGCCTGATGGCTGCGGAAGACAGGGTGCTGGCCGTGGGCGATTTGAACGACAGCCCTTTTTCGCCCACCTTCCGCCGCTTTGCCGCCGCCGCAGGCCTTGCACCGCAGATGCGCTTTTACACGCCGACATGGCGGCCGTTTTTCCTTCAGATCGACCATGTTCTGACGCGCGGCACCGCCGCAGCGGTGCATCCTATGCCGTGGCGGCATTCCGACCACCGCGCTTTGTCGGTCGTCTGGTAGTTTGTTTGCGGCAAGGCCGTCTGAAAGCTTCTTTCAGACGGCCTTTGTATTGTGCCGATACAAAAATCTGCGGCTTGCTGCCTTGTATTTTCTGTGTTGTTTATATGCCCGAACTTTGCAAATGGGGCTTGTCGGGCATAAATGCCTGACCTGCAAACTGGTTGTTTGTCCGGCAGTCAAATAAAGAGGCCGTCTGAAAGCCCGAAACGGGGTTTTCAGACGGCCTCTTCGGTTTGGCGGACGGTATTGCCGCCGCGTCAGCGTTTCACGCCGCTCAGGCGCGCCCAGCCTTCGTCTGTGGCAACGGGATCGAGGTCGAACCAGCGGCCGTAGATTTCCGACAATTCCTGCGCCTGGTCGGCCAAAAGTCCCGAAAGGACGATGCGGCCGCCGCTTTTGGTGCGGGCGGCGAGCATTTCGCCGAGCATACGCAGCGGGTTGGCGAGAATGTTGGCGACGACGACGTCGTATTGTCCCTGCGGCAGTTCGTCGGGCAGATAGAAGCGCGCCGCCGTGTTGTTTTGTTCGGCGTTGGCTTTGGCGGCGGCAACGGCCTGCGGGTCGATGTCCACGCCGTCGGCGGCGCGTGCGCCGAGTTTGAGGGCAGCGATGGCGAGGATGCCCGAGCCGCAGCCGTAGTCCAGCACGCTTTCGCCGCCTTTTAGTTCGGTATCCAGCCATTGCAGGCACAGGCGGGTGGTGGGGTGGCTGCCCGTGCCGAAGGCCAGGCCGGGGTCGAGTTGCAGGTTGACGGCCTTACTGTCGGGCGCGTCGTGCCAAGAGGGCGTAATCCACAGGCGATCGGAGATTTTGATGGGATCGAACTGTGCCTGCGTCAGCCGCACCCAGTCCTGTTCGGGCAGAAGTTCGGTGCGGTAGGGCGGCGCGGGGATGTCGAGCGAGGAGGCGGCGGCGGCCACGACGGCGGCCACGTCGTCGTTTTCGGCAAACAGCGCCAGCACTTTGCTGTTTTGCCAAACCTGTTCGGCGGGCATGCCCGGTTCGCCGAAAATGGCCTGTTCTTCGTCCGTGCCCGCGTAGGCGTCTTCGATGGCGGCGGAGAGCGCGCCGTGCGCCATCAGCGCGTCGGACAGGGGTTCGGCGATCAGTTCGTTAACGATAAAGGTGGTTTGCTGGTAGGACATGGTCGGGCTTTCAATCGGGGTTGGAATGGAGAGGCCGTCTGAAAAAGGCAAAACGGTGTTTCAGACGGCCTCAAACAAGGAAAATCTCAAAAATCGCCCCACAGCGTCTGCATCGCGGCGAGGGCGGCGACGGGGGCGGTTTCGGTACGCAGCACGCGGCGGCCGAGGGTGACGGCGGCGAAGCCTGCGGCGGCGGCGGCGGCTTCTTCCTGTTCTGTCCAGCCGCCTTCTGGGCCGACGGCAAGGATGGCGTGCCGTGTCGGCGGCAGAGTGCGCAGACCGGTGCCGTTGCGCGGGCTCATCAGCAGGCGGGTGCCGCCTGCGGGCAGCAGCGCGAGCGCCTGCGTGAAAGGCAGCAGCGGGCGGATGGCGGGAACGGTGTCGCGCCCGCTCTGCTCGCAGGCGGCCACGGCGATTTCCTGCCAGCGCGCCACCCGCTTGGCCGCGCGTTCGCCGTCAAGCCGCGCCACCGAGCGGGTGCTGACAACGGGGAAAATTTCGTTCACGCCCAATTCGACGCTTTTCTGCACGATAAAGTCCATTTTCTCGCCCGCCGACACGGCCTGAACCAGCGTGACCGACAGCGGCGATTCGCTTTCAGACGGCCTCTCGGCCAGAATCCGCGCATCCGCTTCGCGTTTGCCGATGTGTTCGAGCACGGCCGGATAAGCGAAGCCGCCGCCGTTGAACAAAACGATTTCTTCGCCCGCGCGGCAGCGCAAAACGTGCAGATGGCGCACCACGGCGGGCGGCAGGGAAACGGACGCGCCCTCAGTGAGGGCGGCATCGACAAAGAAGCGGGGCATAAGCGGTAAAAATCGGTTAATATAGCCCGCGATTATACAGGTGCGGCGCGCAATGCACAGCGCGCGCCGCCGCGCAGACAGGCCGTCTGAAAACCTTCGGGCGGCCTGTACGGATAAAGGACGGCAATAGTGTTGCAACAACTACAAACGCTGGTGAAACACATCGCGCACACCGAAGTGATGCCGCGCTTTCTCACGGCGGCCGCCAGCGAGAAGGCCGACGGCAGCATTCTGTCGGAAGCCGATTTGGCGGCGCAGGCCGCTTTTTCAGACGGCCTGCGGCAGATTGCCGACTGCCCGATGCTCGGCGAGGAAATGGCCGAACAGGCGCAGCGCGACTTGTGGCTGCACAACCACGACGCGCTGTGGGTGGTCGACCCGATAGACGGCACCACTAATTTCGTCAACGGTTTCCCCCACTTCGCCCTCTCCGCCGCCCTGCTGCGGCAGGGCAGACCCGAAATCGGCGTTATCTACAACCCCGTGTCCGACGAATGCTTTTACGCGCAGGCAGGGCAGGGCGCGTTTCTCAACGGTCGCCGTCTGCCGCTGGCGCTGCGCGAAAAAAAACTCCACCGCGCCATTGCCGGCGTGGAAATCAAATACCTGCGTTCGGGCAAACTCTCCAGCCGCATGAGCACTCTCTCGCCGGTGGGCAGCATACGCAGCATGGGCAGCAGCACGCTCGACTGGTGCTACCTCGCCGCCGGACGCATGGACGTATACGTCCACGGCGGCCAGAAACTGTGGGACTACGCGGCAGGATCGCTGATTTTCAGCGAAGCGGGCGGCTGCCTCGCCACACTCGAAGGCGACGATTTTTGGAGCGGGCAGCACGTCTTCCAGCGCTCGGTCATTGCCGCCGCCAGCCCGCAGCTGTTCGAGCCGTGGCTCAAATGGATACGCAGCAACCAGTAATCCTGCAAACCGTCTGTTCTTGTTAAGATGCAAAAAATTGCATACGGCGGCGCAAGCCCTTATAATGCGCTCCATCAATCGGGTCTAATCCCTGCCCGGTTGATGTTTTCTATGACGTTTTCCCATAATGTATTTGGCCGCTCATTTTTGAGCGGCATTTTTTTTGTCTGTTTTCAAACTATTTGCACCGTTTGTTTGAAAAATGCGCCATTTGTCGGAAAAGCGGTTTATAATGGCATCGCCTCAACGGTCGGACACAGGCCGCAGGCATCAGACAAACAAATATTACGGGGTAAAATATGAAAAAACTATTCGCACTGCTGCGCGCGGAGTGGCACGCGGCCGTTGATCCGAAAAGCATCGTGCTGCGCGACTACGGCGATTTGAAAACACACGCCAAAGCGCTGAAACTGTTGAGCGCCGAAGAGCGTGAGACGCTGCTGGAATTTGTGACGCAGGCAGAAATCGGCCGCAAGACGGGGCGCGACACCGCCGCCCGCTACGGCATTACCGTCGGCGAGGCCATCGAGCACCAGCATATGATGGACGACATCGAATCGTCGGTTGCATCGTTTGTGATGTAACGGAATACGCAAAGAGGCCGTCTGAAAGCCCGAATCGGGGTTTCAGACGGCCTTTTGCCGTGTGCCGCTGTTATTGACACCGTTGTGGCGGCGCGGGGTGGAGTTTAAAAGCGTCAGGCCGTCTGAAACTTGGTTTTCAGACGGCCTCAAAGCGGCTGCGGCTCAGCCGCCGTATTCCTGCCACAGGGTTTCCTGCAAGCTATGCGCTTCTTCGGCGGCTTCGGCGCGGACGTAGCTGCCGTCGGGCTGCATGATCCAGGCTTGGCAGTTGTCTTCCAACGCCAGCGTCAGCCCTTCGCGGATGACGCGCGCTTTGAGCTGCGGGTTTTCGATCGGGGTGCAGGTTTCGATGCGGCGGAAGAAGTTGCGTCCCATCCAGTCGGCGCTGGAAATGTAGGTGTCCTGCGCGCCGTCGTTGTGGAAATAATAGACGCGGGCGTGTTCGAGCTGGCGGCCGATGATGGAGCGCACGCGGATGTTGTCCGAGAGGCCGGGCACCTGCGGGCGCAGGGCACACATGCCGCGCACGATAAGGTCGATTTGCACGCCCGCCGCGCCGGCTTCGTAGAGGGCGTCGATGATGCCGGTTTCGATGAGCGAATTGAGTTTGGCGACGATGCGGGCGGGGCGTCCGGCTTTGGCGTGCTCCGTTTCGCGACGGATGCCTTCGAGCAGCATTTGGTGCAGGGTGAAGGGACTTTGGTAGAGCTTGTTTAGACGGCCGGGTTTGCCCAGTCCTGTGATTTCCATGAACAAAGTGTTCACATCGGCGGTGATGTTTTCGTCGGCGGTGATGAGGCCGAAATCGGTGTAGATGCGCGATGTGCCCTGGTGGTAGTTGCCCGTGCCGAGGTGGGCGTAGCGTTTCAGACGGCCTTCTTCGCGGCGGATGACGAGTGCCATTTTGGCGTGCACTTTGTAGCCGAACACGCCGTAAACGACGTGCGCGCCCGCGTCTTCGAGGCGCTGCGCCCAGTTGACGTTGTTGGCTTCGTCAAAACGCGCCATCAGTTCGACGACGACGGTCACCTGTTTGCCCGCCAGCGCGGCGTTCATCAGGGCTTTGGCCAGCTCGGAAGTCGTGCCGGTGCGGTAAATCGTCATTTTGACGGCGACGATGTCGGGATCGGCAGCGGCTTCGCGGATGAGGCGGACGACGGGTTCGAAGGATTGGTAGGGATGGTGCAGCAGGATGTCCTGCCGCGCGGCCGCGTCGAGTATCGAGCGGTCTTTTTTCAGTGGAGCGGGCACGCTGCCGGTGCGCGGGGCGAATTTGAGATCTGGACGGTCGACCATGTCGGGCACGGCCATCAGGCGCACGAGGTTGACGGGGCCTTCCACCTGATAGAGGTCGGCGGGTGTGAGGCGGAAATGGCCGAGCAGGAATTCGCACAGCTGCGGCGGGCAGGTGTCGGCCACTTCGAGACGCACGCCGACGCCGTATTCGCGGTCGTGCAGCTCGCTTTCGATGGCGGCGCGCAGGTTGGTGAGGTCTTCTTCGTCGACGGTCAGGTCGCTGTCGCGTGTGAGGCGGAACTGGTGGCAGCCTTTCACTTCCATGCCGGGGAAAAGCAGGTAGACGTATTCGTGCAGGATGGACGACAAAAAGACAAAGCCGTCTTCGCCGCCGCAGAGTTCCGACGGCAGTTTCACCACGCGCGGCAGGATGCGCGGCGCTTGGACGATGGCCATGCCCGAGGAGCGGCCGAAGGCGTCGCGGCCTTCGAGCTCCACGGCGAAATTGAGCGATTTGTTGAGCGGGCGGGGGAAGGGATGGGCGGGGTCAAGGCCGATCGGGGTGAGTATCGGCCACAGTTCGCGGTCGAAATAGCTTTTGATCCAGGCGCGCTGATCGGCCGTCCAGTTGCGGCGGCGGTAGAAATGGATGCCTGCCTGTCCGAGCGCGGGTTGCAACTCGTTGTTGAACAGGGCGTATTGTTCGGCAATCAGGCGGTGCGCTTCTTCCGAGGCGGCGGCCATGGTTTCGGCGGGCGTCAGGCCGCTGTCGAGCAGGCGGGCGGGGTTGCGTTTGTGTTCGCGCCGCAGCCAGGCCATGCGCACTTCGAAAAATTCGTCCAGATTCGACGACACGATGCACAAAAACCGCAGCCGCTCCAACAGCGGCACGCGCACGTCCTGCGCCTGTGCCAGCACGCGGCGGTTAAATGCGAGCAGGCTCAGTTCGCGGCAGAGAAAGCGGTCGGATCGGGGCATGGCGGTCTCCTTTTTGTCTGTTGTCGTTCTGTTCGGATTTTTCGGGAAAACGGCGGCGGCGCACCGTTTTCAGAGGCTGTCAGTATAAGTCGCGCGGCGGTGTTTTGCCAACGAAAGGCCGTTTGAAAGGGGCTCTCGGGCGTATGTCGTTTGTTTGAAAGTATGACATACGTCAAACATTCTTTTTGGCTGCATGATTTAAAATGACCGTTTTTTGCGGACGGAACGCCGCCCTTTAAAAAACCATTCCAATAAGGAGATGTCGATGAGCATCAAACACGAAATACGGGATAACGAAATTTTTGTCTTCGGCTCGAACAAGGCCGGAAAACACGGCTTGGGCACCGCCCTTACCGCGCGGATGAAATACGGCGCGGAAATGGGGCAGGGCTTCGGTTTGCAGGGGCAGTCGCTGGCGATACCGGTGAAGGACGAGCAGCTCAAGCTGCTGCCGCTGGAAGAAATCCAAAGCTATGTCGATCTGTTTGTCGAGTTTGCCAAAACCAATTTCGACAAGCGCTTTTTCGTAACGCCCGTGGGCACGGCGCTGGGCGAATACGGCGCGGCCGATATCGCACCGCTGTTTAAAAACGTTTCCGACAACTGCCGCCTGCCGCCGGAATGGGAAGACATTATCAAGGGGCTGTGAGGCCGTCTGAAAAAAGCACAGCAAGGCAAGAGGCCGTCTGAAAGCGCATTTGCGGGTTTCAGACGGCCTCTTCGTATGGCGGGATGCCTAGGGAAGGGAAAAAAGCTTACAGGCCGTCTGAAAACGTAGTTTCAGACGGCCTGTAAGGTTTATTGCGGCTCTTGCGGCACATAGCCTGCAACGGCGTCGGCGCCCTCGCCGAAGAAGTAGTTTTCCATCTGCTGCGCCAGATATTCGCGCGCGCGCGGGTCGGCGAGGCTGAGGCGGTTTTCGTTGATGAGCATGGTTTGGTGGCGCGTCCAGGCCATCCATGCTTCCTGGGAGACGTTTTCGAAAATGCGTTTGCCCAGTTCGTTGGGCAGCGGCGGGAATTTCATGC
>CAMURX010000053.1 GCA_947097615.1 uncultured Neisseria sp.
TTACTGATGGCGGGGTGTGCGTGGTAGTCGGCATTGGATAGGCCGTCTATGATTTTTGACATGGTGCTCCCTGAAAATTGCTATGGGTATTTGTGCCAGTAGGCGGGTTTTAAAATCTCAGGCATAGGCGGAAATTTGTTTACTTCGCTCGGTGTGAGGTATTTTTCCGCCTTGCATTTGTAGTAGTACCTTTTCTGCCGCTCCGCGCATGTTTGGCATCGTTTTTGTCGGAAGCCGTTTTTTTGTAAGATGAAATCGCTTTCCGGCTTTGCCTTTTTGCAGGCGGGGCAGGTCATGATTCGCGGCATGGCTTACTCCACAGCCTTGTACTTGTGATATTTAAGTTTCTTCTGACCTGTTTTATTATCAATCGCAATCTTGCCCTTGATGCTGTACTCGCCGAGTTTTGCAATATAGACAGGTCTTATTGTTTCTTCTTTGCCTTTGCAAAGCTCTATAAATTGCATTGCTGTACTTTCCGTTGAAAAATCGGGCGAGATTTGATAGCAACCTTTATTTTTCTCGAATGTTTTATATTCATTGTTAATCTTTACGCCAAAACGGCTGAAAGATTTTTCATATTCTCGTTTTAAGCTTTTCCCAAATACGGCGAACATTATTCATCTCCAGTTGATTCATACGGCGGATGCCAATTGCTCCGATCGGCTTCACTCCGACCCTATATTGCCTTGCGCTTCTTCCAGCCGGCTGCGGGCGACTTCTATTAACAATTCGTACTCACGTTTAGTTTTTTCGTCGTGTACTTCGGCGGATTTGGCTAAAAACTCTTCCACGCTGCCGGTGAAACAACCGCGTGTGGCTATCAGCCCGTTTTTTGCCGCAATAAACTGTCAAAGTGCCGTTTTCGGTGCCGACGTTGGAAAAACACACAACGGCATTATTGCCGTATACCTGTGCGTCGCCTGATACCCATGCGCTGCCGTATACCCATGCGTCGCCTTCGTGCGAGAGGTTTCTCTCGGACTCAATATAACCGCCGAACTCACCCTCTTTTACATCGCGAAAATCCTTTAATGCTTTGATTTGGTACAATTTTCGGCCATCAAGCTCTATAAATTCGTCTTTTAAAATTTCGTATTTCATTTCAGTCTCCGATAGGTTCGTAGGGCGGATGCCAATCGGTGCGGTCGGCTTCCTCAACCGCTTTGATTGCTTCGGCATCCCGTGCCGCCTGTTCTGCCTCCACGGCGTTCATGCGGCGCATCCATGCTATGTCCGCCTCCACTTCCTGCCGCGTTTTTGCGGCGTCCCATGCGGGCGGCGGGGTTTTTGCGGGTTGTGCCTCGCTGCCGCCGTAGACGGCCAGTACGGCGAAAAACAGCATCCAATTGATGACTTTGGTCATTTCCGTTTCCTTTGCTAAACATTTATGGGGCAGGGCGCGGATGGGGGGGTGGATAAATTCCCCGTCCAGCCAGGGGATTAAAGCTGCCGCACCCTGTCCGATAATTGTTTGTTGTTGCGTGCCGCGACGGAAAGGAGGCCGTCCGCACGCTGTCGAAGGTTTGTTCAGGCTCTTTCCGTACCTGTGATATGCCCACTCTCCGACTAACGGCATACCATTGATGGACTATCATCATGTCTACTCAAAGTGGCATTGGTCTAAATACGGAGGGGTGGCGAATCCCCCTGTCTCTGCCTGCCGCCTGCGTCTTGCGGCACTCCCCCGCGCCCGGGGGTAGCATATTGCGCCTGTCTGCAATGCCGTATTTAGGCCGATGCCGCCTTATGCGGCCATCGCTGTTTTCATGGCTTGGTATTCCTTAAACGTCGGCATGGTGATGCCCAAATCCAGCGGTTTTTTCATTTTTAGGTCGTAAATCTGATAGTTATGCACAAAATCGTTAAAGTCCGACTGGTCGGATTTTTCATAATCCTCTTGGCCTAAGTCGTCGCACGTTACCCATGCTTTAATGATTTCGTCTTCGTAGTATTTCCTACGGCAGGCCGCCTCTTCTTTGTCCGCCTCTCTTTGCGCTTCCGCCGCGTCAGATTCCGCCTGTCTTCTTTCGTTATCTGCTATCGCCCGTGCGATGGCGGGGTTTTCGATGTAGGGGTACATTTTTCGTCTCCCGTTTCCTTGGTTGTTTTGTTTCGATGGGTGTATTTTAGCGAAAAGCTAAAATATAGCAATACGTAGATTTACGAAATTTCGTAATAGTATGATTTTAAATTGAATTAAATTTAGCGAAACGCTTTAAAAATTTTAGGCAACAAAAAACCGCCCTTTGGGGGCGGTGCGATTGACGGGATTCAGGATGACGATGAAAAAAGACCATCTGTTGTCAGACGGCCTTTGTGATGAAATTTAGTTGTGCAAACCCGTATATTTAAATGCACGGCGAAAGCCGTGAAATTCGGCCTCGAAAACATCGGCGGCGTACATTTCGCCTTCGTCAGGTTCAATAACGACTTTATCGTAAACCTGGTCGAAGGGCATATGGTAGATTTTTTCACCTGTCTTTCTGCTAATGTTGCATTTAATCATGGGGTAAGATTTGTCTAATTTCTGCTGTTCCTTGTAGCTGACGCCAAGGGCATCGGCTATATCCTTGGCTGTATCACTTAATGTGGTAGAGGTTATTAGGAACGTGGATATTTTTTCGCTGCCGGTATGGCTTTTTTTGAAATGGTTGGCTGTGCCGAACAGTTGGCAAATATGATTTTCATGTATTTGTTTTTTATCAGACCAACATTTTGCTTGGATAATGTGTATTTCTCCTTTTTTGCGGCAAATCAAATCTCTGCCTAAGTCTTCAAATCCTTTTAGAATCCCGTGATATTCGACGGAATAGCCTTTTTGTTCGTATAGATAGCCTATATATCGTTCATACATTCTGCCGATTTCGGCCTTGTTTAAAGAGCCGGACAGGTAGCGGTCTAGTGCAAGCTGGTTGCGGCTGCTTGGCGGCAAGGACATATATTCTTCACGGGAAAGGTAGTTGCTGGCGCGGTCGTCGCAGATTTCCTCATCTATCTGCCGTATCTGCTCTGCCGACGACAGGGTTTCATTAAGTATCTCCTCTTCAAAATCAAGCAGAAAAGGAAATTTTTCCTGATAGCTTTTCAGTTGGTATTCGAGAAATTTCAGCTTGGCCGACAACTCGCGTTTTTCGGCAGCAGATACACGAAGCTCTTCGGCAGCCTTTAAGGCGGGGCGTTTTTGAGTTGCAAGAATCTTGGCTTTGGTTTCATCCTCGGCTGTGAATTTTTCCGCTATCATTTCGGACAGCCATTTTCGCCCGGCAATATAGGATTGCGAAAAATAGTGATCCATTTCGGCAGTTTTCTTAGAACATTTTTCTAAAGTTTCCAGTAATTTTTTCTCCTCCCATATCAAGTCGATCAGATTATCTTCTTGTTCTTCTATCTCTTTTTGTCTTTCTGCCCAATCTCGATATTCTACACGCATAGAATAAAGAAGTTTTTCACCTTTTTTAATTTTCTCCATGATTATATTTAAGTAATCATTGCTTTCCTTAATTTCGGACTTAACACAGGCTAAAGATGATAGTGAATTTTCAATTTCTGTATGATAGTGGATAAGTCTATTTTGCATTACACTTAATTCATTTGCATATTTTTCCTTCTCTTCCTGAAGTTTAGCTAACAAGTCTCTTTCTTCCTGATGCTTAAAAATGATTTCTTTAATCTCCTGTTTATATTTCTCGCATTCATTTTTTATTTTATTAACTTCAAAGTTATATTTTTGTATTTTATCAAATAATAATTTTTCATGTTTTTCAGCATTATTTATCTGTTTTCCTTGTAAATTATCATTATCTATCTTAATTTGATAGCCCGTAGCCGCGCTTTGTTCTTTATTCTCCTCAATCTGTCTTTCAATTTCCTGTAACCTCTTTATTCTCGTCATGCTTGGTTGTATTTTTTCGCTATCGGACATTATTTCTAATGTTTTTTTATTTTTCTCTCCTGCCAAATAAAACAGACCATACGACATAATAATAAAAACAAAACATCCAATAATAAAAAACATACGAAACCTTATTATGAAAAGCCGTCGTAAAATTTTAGACGGCTTGCTTTCTAAATAATATTTAATGCCTTATCACTATTGCGCGAGCTTCAGGGAAATCACGCCGTAGTATCTGCCGATGATGCGGAAGCGGTCGTTTTCGTCGATGGGGAAGCTTTGGTACAGCGGGTTGTCGGAGAGGGCGAGCAGGCCGGTGGGGGTTTTTTGCAGGCGTTTGGTGTAGAGGCCGCCGGCGTAGGCGAAGAAGTAGATGCCGTCGCCTGCGAAGGTGTGGGCTTTGGTGTCGATAAGGACGGCGGATGTTTCGGGGATGGTGGGCTCCATGCTGTCGCCGCGCGTGCCGACGATTTTGAGGCCGGAGGTGTCGCGGCCGGAGAAGAGGCGGCGCACGGCGTCGAGGGGAAATTCCACGCTGCTGATGGGGGACGGCCAGTCGTCGGCTTCGATGCCGCCGCCGCACGCGCCCGCCATGTCGAGATGGTCTATGCGGATGGTTTCGGTGTCTTCGGGAGGGAGCGGCAGGGTTTCGGACGGCTGGTCGAACCATGCGTGAGGCTTCCCTGTCAATCTTTCAATTTCTCTTGCTGTTTCAGATTTCAAAGAACGTGGTTTCCCTGTTTTTGAATCGGGGGATGCGTTTATCCATTGGCTGATTTGTGCCGCTGATTTCCCTATAACTTTACTCAATCCATTCTGCCCGCCAAATTCATTGGCAAGAATTTTCAATTTCTCTCTATAAGTTTCTTCAATCGTTTTCATTTTCGGCGAATCCTTGATTTAAATAAGATTTATTTTAGCAAAATGCTAAAAATATAGAATACGCGAAATGCTTTATTTTTTGTTTAGCGATATGCTAAAATAAACAAAAATCAACTGGAGTTTATTTTGGATTTAAGCAGCTACTTAGAGCAGCGTGGCGCTGCATCAGATTTGGCGGCGCGGCTAGGTGTGCCGCCGGTAAGCGTTTTTCATTGGGCGCGCAAGCAGCGTCCGATTCCGATTGTGCGCTGCGTCCAAATCGAAAAGCTGACCAACGGCGCGGTGACGCGCAAAGACCTGCGCCCGGACGACTGGCACGAGATTTGGCCTGAACTGAAGGAGGATTGAGATGGAAACAGGAATTTTGGAACAAGACCGTAACGGGATTGTGGAGGCGTTGCTGCGTTTGGCGGCGGCGCATCCGATGGCGGATGTAGAGGCCGCCGCGCAAAGGCTGTGCCGCGCGGTGTCGGCGGTAAGGCGCTATGACGACAGGGTTTGCGCGTCGGAAGCGCTTATGGGAGACGCATCAGGGAAAGATGATTTTGAACCTGCCGCGGGAGATTGCAGGCAGCCGAACGGCTGATTTCTGCGACAAACAAGATGTCGTTCATGTCCGTGCAAATACGCAGGCGGCGGACGACTTCGTCTGGAGTAAGGCTTGTTTTCACATACCAAACGGAATCTTGGATGTGCGCCCAAGTGCCAGACCCGATGGTTTTAATCATGTTAATTAGCGGGGCGTAATCCTTCCCCGGTGCTTTCAAATCGTAAGTTATCAGCAAGTGCATTTCGATTCTCCGTGTAGGGTTGTTTGTGGAAATTCGATTCTACACGGAAGAAAGGCAAAGCGGACAGACGCTTGACAGCCCGGAGAGACGGGCAAAAAGAAGCCCCCGAATGGGTCGGGGGCGGGAGATTGAATTGTGAAAAATATCAAAAACTACGGAGGCGGATTATGCCACTGAAACCTTTGAAAGACAACAGCCAGTGCGCCCGGCTTTTGGCGCATCTGAAAGCGGGCGGCTCGGTTACGAGTTTTGAAGCCTACGATTTGTTCAAAATCACCCAGCTTGCCGCGCGGATTACGGAACTGGAAGCGCGCGGGATTGCGATTGCCCGCGCAAACGAAGAAAACGACGGGGCGCGTTATGTGCGCTATTCGATGGGAGTTAAAGCATGAGCATCATCCGCGCCAAGCAGCAGAAAAATTTCACGATAGTCGATAACGGCATTTTTAAAACCGGCGGACTGGCGTTTGATTCACGCGGCCTGCTGTGCACCTTGTTATCCAAACCCGATGACTGGAACGTGATTGTGAAGGCGTTGGAGAAGGAAACCGAAGGTACGCGCAAGCACACCAAAGAGCGCGGCCTGCATGAGATGCTCAAAGAGCTGATCGAAGCGGGCTACGTTATCCGTAAGAAACGCAAAAGCGGCGAGATGGACTACTACGTTTACGACACGCCGCAAACTGCTGAAACAGCAAACTGCTCAAAAAGCAGTCTGCTAAAAGAGCAAACTGCTGAAACAGCAAACTGCTCAAAAAGCAGTCTGCTAAAAGAGCAAACTGCTGAAACAGCAAACTGCTCAAAAAGCGGTGTATTACAAAGAACTGACAACTACCACCAAGAACTGAAAAAAGATAACCAAGAACTGAGTTGCGACGACCCCGAAAGCGGCGACGAAACCGCCGATTGCGACTTCGCAAGCGAAGACGCGCCCGATTTGGATTTTGCCGACGGTATTTCAGACGGCCTTGTCGGCAATCTGCCTGCCGAAACCGTGAAGGCCGAAACGGTGCAGACGGTTTTGCCCGCCGATGCGCCCAAATCTGAAAACCAAACGGCTGCCAACCGTGCGGTGTGGGAGGCTTACCGCGACGCCTACCGCGGCCGCTACGGGGTCGAGCCGCTGCGCAATGCGAAGGTGAACGGGCAGATTGCGCAGTTTGTCCGCATGGTCGGCGCACGGGAGGCGGTGCATTTGGCGGCGTTTTACGTGGCGCATAACGGCGGCTTTTTCGTGCAGCGGCGGCACGACTTCGGCCTCTTGCTGCAATCGGCGCAGCAAATCCGCACCGACTGGCTGCGCGGCGAGCAGATGACCGCCGCCCGCGCCCGCCAAACCGAAAACACCCAGTCCAACCTCGAAACCGCCAAACGGGTGCTGGCCGCCCGTGCCGCCCGCCGCCAACAGGGAGAATCCGCATGAACCTTGCCGACAAAGAAATCCGCATCGTCGAAGCACTCGCCGTCTGCGCCGAGCTGACCGGCACGCAGCTTTCCGATGCGGCGATGAATGCGATGGTCGAAGACTTGCTGGCCTACGACACCGGCACCGTGCTGGCCGCGCTGAACCGCTGCCGCCGCGAACTGACCGGCCGCCTCACCCTTGCCGCCATCCTGCAACGGCTGGACACCGGCCTACCCTCGGCAGACGAAGCCTTCGGCCTGCTGGCGGAGGGCTGGCGCAACGAAGCTCTGACTGTCGTCGTTCCCGAAATCGCCATGCAGGCGGCGGGAATGGGGGCGTTCGGACTGTTTCAGGCAGGCGACAAAACGGGCGCGCGGATGGCCTTCCGCGAAGCCTACGTCCGACTGGCGGCCGACGTACGCGAAGCACGCTGGACGGTGAGCGCGGGGAGCGACCGCGAACAGCGCACGCGGGCGGTGGAAGCGGCGGTGCGCGATGGTAGGCTGGATGCGCACCGCGCCGCCGCCTATCTGCCCTCCGAGGCGGAGGAAGCGCGGCTGCGTTTGGAAAACCGCCCGCTGCTGCCGCACGAAATCGAGGCGGGACGGGCGCACTCGGCACGGCTGCTTGCGCTGCTGGCCGACAAGATCGGACGGATGCAGTGAAGTGCTTGCGCTGCGCCCATGCGGACTTTCGCGCGGCGGCGGAACGGGGCTTGAAGGGGTTTTTGGTGTGCACCGTGTCGCGCGAACAAGTGTGGCGCGCACTGAATCCGCAGACGGAATGCGAGAACGGCCGCTTTCAGACGGCCTCTGCGGAAACCGTGCAAAAGCGGGTTGAGTGGCTGGAAAAACGGCACAAGCAAGGAAAACGCCCGGGCAAGCAAGCTTGAAAGACTTTTGAAAACAAACGCCTAATCGGATCGGGCGGAATAAGCAAGGCCGTCTGAAAACAAGAAAACGGCAGATTTTTGATTTGACACGCAGAACGTGTAAAGAAAACGGAGATTTTTTGATATGAGACTTCGCAGAGGGAAGTTTAACAATTTGAAGTCGGACGGCTTTGACTCTAAAAAAGAAGCGGCGTTTGCGCAAAAGCTGGAGTTGCTGCGGTCGGCCGCCTGCGATTCGCAACGGGTGGTATCGGTGGAGAAACAGGTGCCGTTCGTGCTGATCGGAGTACAGCGGGACAAGGACGGCCGTCTGCTGGAGAGGTCGTGCAAATACGTTGCCGATTTCGTTGTGGAGTATGCGGACGGCTGTCGCGCGGTGTTTGATGTGAAGGGATACCGTACGCCCGAATATATTATCAAGCGCAAGTTGATGCTGTTTGTTCACGGCATCCGTATATTGGAGGTGTAGCTGTGATTGAAGCCGCCGTTATCCGCACCCCCGCCGGTACGCTGGCCGCCGCCACCGCCGCCGACGCCGAAATCCTGCGCGGCCCGCAGGCATCCGCAAAGAGGCCAAAAGCATCAGCTTCGCGCAAATGGATCAGGAGGCGTTCAACGAGTTTTACCGCGCCTGCTTCCAAGTGGCGTGGAACATGATGCTGTCGGCCAAGTTTGAAAACCAAGAAGCCGCATTAAGGGCGGCGGAAGAGATGATGGAGATGGGAACATGAGCAAAATTACCGAATCCGCACGCGGCGAGCCGTGCCAAATCCGCATTTTGGGCTACTGCAACCGCGATCCCGAAACCACCGTGTTCGCCCACTACCGGCTGGCCGGATACTGCGGCACCGGCATCAAGCCGCCCGACTTTATGGGCGCGTATGCATGCAGCAACTGCCACGACATCTGCGACGGGCGCGTGAAAACCGATTTGGACGCGGACGGCATTCAGGCGGCCTTTGCCGAAGGCGTGATGCGGACGATGGTGCGGCTGGTGGAAAAGGGTTTACTACTGGAGGGGTAATTATGAGTGAGGTGAGTAGGTACGGGCGTGTGTTCGGGGAGCGGCATCCGGTGGCGAAGTTGTCGGATGAGGATGTGGGGCGGATTCGGGCGTTGAATGCGCGGGGGGTGTCGTATGCCGATTTGGCGGAAGCCTTCGGGTTGAGTGTGTCGGCGGTGGGGAAGATTTGCCGTTTCGAGCGGCGGTATGTGATTACGGCAAAGTGGAGGGATTGCGATGCTGACGGATAAGCAGGCGCGGTTTGTGGATGAGTATTTGGTGGATTTGAATGCGACGCAGGCGGCTATCAGGGCGGGGTACAGTGCGAAGACGGCGAATGAGCAGGGGGCGAGGTTGTTAGCAAATGTTAGTGTTCAAAACGCTATCAGGGAACGGCAGGAGGTTTTGAAAATGAAGACTGAAATTACGCAGGAGTGGGTGGTGGAACGCTACCGGCGGATTGTGGAGGGCTGCGACAAGCGGCTTTTTTTCAACGACGACGGCAGCGTGAAGCCGCCTTCGCAGTGGTCGGCGGAGATGGGTTTGGCGGTGGCTGGCTTCGAGGTGCAGGAGTTGGGCGACGAGGGTTTAGCGGTGTCGGTGTCGAAGCTGCGCTTTCAGGATGCGAAGGCGGCGTTGGATTCGCTGGCGCGGCATTTGGGTATGTTCAAAGACAAAGTGGAGGTGTCGGTGGACGAGTCGTTGGCCGAGCGTTTGGCGCGGGCCAAGGAGCGTTTGGATGGATGAGGCGGTCGTGGAAGCGGCGGCCTTGTGCCGTTACGACCCGCTGGCATGGTCGCGCTTTGCCTTCGATTGGGGGCATGGCGAACTGACGGGTTATCGCGGGGCGCGGCAGTGGCAGACGGAAGCATTCGCCGACATCGCCGCGCATCTGAAAAATCCCGAAACGCGCCATATGCCGATGATGCTGGCGCGGGCTTCGGGGCACGGTATCGGCAAGTCGGCGTTTATCGGGATGCTGGTGAATTGGGCGTTGAGTACCTGCGACGATTGTAAGGTGGTGCTGACTTCCAATACGGATACGCAGTTGCGCACGAAGACTGCGCCGGAGGTGGGGAAGTGGCAGCGCTTGAGTATTACGCGGGAGTGGTTTGATGTGTCGGCGACGAGTATCGCGGTGCGGGATAAGTCGCACGCGAAGACGTGGCGGGCGGATTTTGTGCCGTGGAGCGAGCATAACACGG
>CAMURX010000054.1 GCA_947097615.1 uncultured Neisseria sp.
ACGGCGCGGGCCATCCGCCGCCACTCGCCCTGCTGCGCCTGCGCTTTATCTGGGCGTGCGTGTTTCTGGTGTTCGTGCCGCTGCTGGCTTATGCCGCGCTGCGCCACGGCGCGGGCGTGCCGCCCAAAGCGGCTTTCGGCGCGGCGCTGTGCTGGTGGATACTGCCGTGGGGTTTTGCCCTTTTTAATGCCGAACGCCGCTTTCTCTACGATTATCTGGCGGGCACGCGGCTGACGGATGTGAAGGCCGTCTGAAAACAGGCCGTCTGAATGTTTCAGACGGCCTCAAACGCAGATTTGGAAAGGAAACGTCATGGCGCAACCGCAATCGCGCTGGCTGCCGGTTTTGCTGGCGGTGTGCATTTTCATGCAGATGCTCGATGCCACGGTGCTGAACACGGCGCTGCCGCAGATGGCGGCCGATTTGCACCAGAGCGCGCTGAATATGCAGTCGGCGGTGATTTCCTACGCGCTGACGCTGGCGCTGTTTATGCCGCTGAGCGGTTATCTGACCGACCGCTACGGCACGAAAAAAGTGTTCTCCGTGTCGATGGCGCTGTTTGTGTTCGGCTCGCTGCTGTGCGCCGCCGCGCCGAATCTGCCGCTTTTGGTGTTCGCGCGGGTGGTGCAGGGTTTGGGCGGGGCGATGATGGTGCCCGTGCCGCGCCTGATTGTGCTGCGGGCGTATGACAAGGCCGAGCTGTTGGAGCGGCTGAACTTTATCGTGATGCCCGCGTTGTTGGGGCCGATAGTCGGGCCGCTGGTGGGTGGCTATCTGGTGGAATATGCCAGCTGGCATTGGGTGTTTCTGATTAACGTGCCCATCGGTTTGGCGGGCATTGCGCTGGCCGCGAAAATCATGCCCGATTTTTACGCGGCCGACGGCGGCAAACCGCATTTCGATCTGATCGGTTTTCTGCTTTTCGGCACGGCGGCGGTGGGCTTGAGCCTGGCGGTGGAAATGCTGACGCACCCGGGGGCGCGGCTGTTTTCCGCCGTGTGCGCCTCGGGTGGCCTGGCGGCGGGCGCGCTTTATTGGCGGCACGCGCGGCACGACGGCGACGCTGCCCTCTATCCGCCGCGCCTGCGCCTGGTACGCACTTTCCGCTTGGGCATTTTGGGCAATCTGGTGAGCAGGCTGGGCATGGGCGCGATGCCGTTTCTGATGCCGCTTTTGTTGCAGGTGGTGTTTGCCCGCAGCGCCAGCACCGCAGGCTGGACGCTTGCCCCTGTCGCCCTTGCCGCGTTGCTGACCAAGCCGCTGGTCAAGCCCGTGGTGGGGCGTTTCGGCTACCGCACCGTGCTGGTGTGGAACACGCGCATCATCGGCCTGCTGATTATGGCGATGGCGTTGGTGACCGCCGCCACGCCGTTGTGGCTGCTCGTGCCCGCGCTGTTTTGCCTGGGTATGTGCAATTCGCTGCAATATTCGGCGATGAACACGCTGACGCTGGCCGATTTGCGCCCGCAGATGGAGGGCAGCGGCAACAGCCTGATGGCCGTGAACCAGCAGCTTGCCATCGGCTTCGGCATCGCGCTGGGCGCAACGCTGCTCAATTTCTACGGCGCGGGTAGCGGGCGCAGCGCCGATATGCACCGCGCCTTCCGCCTGACTTTCGTGTCCATCGGCGCGGTGACCTTCTGCGCGGGCTGGGTGTTCGCCTTCCTGCACCCGAACGACGGCGGCAATCTGGTGCACGGCGCGGAAAAGGCCGTCTGAAAGCGCAGTTAAAAACGGGCTGCCCAAGCCTGCCCCGAATCCCCGCGCGGCGCGTCTGCCGATAGAGGCTGGCTGCACGGCGAGGCGCGAAACGCAGGCGGTTTCTTGTGCTAGTATGCGCGCTGTTCCACACTGAAAGGATAAACGGATGAACCGTCTCACCGCACTTTTAACCGGCGTTTGGCTGGGCATGCAGATTATGGCAGGCTATGTCGTCGGCCCGATATTGTTCGAGCAGATCGGGCGTCAGGCCGCCGGCAATATCGCGGGCACGCTGTTTGCCGTGAACAACTGGTTCGGCATAGCCGCATGGCTTTTGGCCTGGTTTGCCGTCGGCACGCGGCGCGAACGCGGCTTCGGCCACGGCGGCCGCAGCATCGCGCCGAAATTCATCATCCTGCTGCTGGCGCTGCTGGCGGCCAACCAGTTCCTGTTCGCCCCCGTGATCGCCGCCCATAAAACCGGTGCGTCGCATTGGCTGCTGTCGCTGGCGGGCGGCTCGTTTGGTATGTGGCACGGCGTTTCCAGCGTCATTTACTTGGTCTGCACGCTGATCGGTGCGGGGCTGCTGCTGCGTTATCTGAGCTTTGACAAGAAGTAAGGCTTTTGTCGAAAGGCCGTTTCCCGCAGGCGGGAGCGGCCTTTGTATGTTTGAGGCCGTCTGAAACCGCTTTGCGGCTTTTCAGACGGCCTCAAACATTGTTGTTCGGGAGCAGCCGCAGGCGCGTATTTGGCGCGGCTTGCCAAGTTTTCTGCGGTTTGCCGTATGGGAGCCGTACGCAAAGGCCGTCTGAAAAGCGTTTTTCGTTTTTCAGGCGGCCTCTTATTTATATGGCGTTGTTAAATCGGGTAGTTTTTGGGGATAAGGTGGCTGAGTTTGCCGCTGTTGTAGGGCATGGCGTATTTTTGATTGGTGTAGCGTTTTTTGCCTGCGCGGCCGCTTAACACGGCTTGGATTTCCCACACGCCGTTGTGTTCGGCAGCGCGGTTGAAGGTGATTTCGGCTTCCAGGCTGGTTTGGCTGTTTTGGCAGCTGCGCTTTTCCGCGCCTTTGTATTCGTTGCAGTCGCCATACATGCCGCCGTTGTCGTTGCTCGCAGGGATGTCGCTGTGGGCAACGCCGTTGTTGTCGGTGAAGATAAAAGACTGTGCGGTTTCGGTGACGCCCTGGTTGGTGTAGCCGCTTTCGGTTTGGTAGCCCCAGTTTTGTCCGCCCACCTGCACAAACCGCCATTCCTGTGGGGGCTCGCCCCATGCGCCGATTTCGCTTCTGCCGTGTTGTTTGAGCACCCATGTGCCGCCTGTTTTTTCCAAGACGAACAGTTCGGCAAGCCCCGATGCGGCGTGGCTTTCGTCTTTGCGTTTTTCGCGGGTGTCGTAGGCGAAGCCTGTGTAGAGCACGTAGCGGGTGGTTTTGCCGTTGCGGTTGACGGTATGCGCGGCGGCGGGCTTCATGCAGTAGGCGAAGTTTTCGGGCTGTTGGTAGCTGTCTTTGGGCGGGGCGGTGAGTTGGCACTTTTGCGCGGGGAAGGGGCGGTTGTAGTACCGCTCGATAAGCTTGCGGACGGCTGCGCCGTCTGTGTCGGGAGCAGCGGCGGCGAAGGCAGGGAGCAGGGCGGCGGCGAGGAGGGTGTGTTTCATGGTTTTCCTTTGTAAGGGGGGACGGAATCGGCACGGTGGCGTGTTTTCCCGTTTGTGCCGTTTGGGATGTTCAGACGGCCTCGCGCGGGATTTTGGCGAACAGGCGGAAGAAGTTTTCTGTGGTGGCTCGGGCGATGTTTTCGAGGGTGTCGCCGCGCAGTTCGGCGACGAATCCGGCGGTGTGGCGCACATAGGCCGGTTCGTTGGGTTTGCCGCGTTTGGGCACGGGGGCGAGGAAGGGGGAGTCGGTTTCCACCAGCATTCTGTCCAGCGGAACGTAGCGGGCGGCTTCTTGGATGGCGGCGGCGTTTTTGAAGGTAACGATGCCTGAGAAGGAGATGTAGAAGCCCAAATCGAGGGCGAGGCGGGCGACGCGCACGTCTTCGGTGAAGCAGTGGATAACGCCGGCGTGTGCCTGGTGTTCGCGCAGCAGGCGCATGGTGTCGTCGGCGGCGTCGCGGGTGTGGATGATGAGGGGCATGCGGCTTTGCTTGGCGGCTTCGATGTGGGTGATGAAGCGGCGGTGCTGCCAGGCGAGATCGCCTTTGCACCAGTGATAGTCGAGGCCGGTTTCGCCGATGGCGGCGACTTTGGGCAGGGCGGCGCGTCCGACGAGTTCTTCAAATGTGAATTCTTCGGCTGCGGGGTCGTCGGGGTGGATGCCGACGCTGGCGTAGATGTTGGTGTGCTCTTGTGCGATGGCGTGCACTTCTGCAAAGCTTTGGCGGCTGACGCTGACGGCCAGGGCGAGGGCGACTTGGTTTTCGGCCATGTTGGCGAGTACTTCGGGCAGGCGGTCGGCGAGGCCGTCGAAATTGAGGTGGCAGTGAGAGTCTATAAGCTGCATGGGAATGTGGGCGTGAAAAGGCCGTCTGAAAGGGTTTCAGACGGCCTGTGTGTTACAGGGTGAAGGTGACGCGGTCGCTTTTGAGGGCGGTGCCGAGCTGTTTTTCAATCAGATTTTTGGTGGCGATGGAGATTTCGTCTTTGCCGAAGGCAACGCCGATGCCGCGCGGGCGCAGGGGGGTGGAGATGGCGAAGTTGATCCAGGCGACGTTGGTGCGCAGGAATTTTTTTTCCTGGCTTTTGCCCAGCGACAGGGCGAGCAGCACTTCGTCGCCGAGGGAGAATTTGTCTTCGGTGGTGACGAACAGGCCGCCGTGTTCCAAGAAGGGGATGTAGCAGTTGTAGAGCGACTGGCGGTCGGGGATGTGCAGGTTGATCATTTTGCCCGGAATCGGGATGTCGGTGGGCTTGTTGAAATCAAAATCGGGGTTGGCTGCCATGATGTTTTCCTATCGGTTATTTGTTCTGCCAGAAATGCAGGTATTCGGTGAGCAAAAATTCGAGCTGCATTTTAACACTTAATGTATGGCGGCCGTAAGGGACGAGGCTGTTCAGACGGCCTGTGAGGGCGAAGAGGGCGTGCGGCGCGGTGCGTGCGGCGACGGCGGCGGATTGGGCGGCGAAGGCGGGGTAGTAGAGCGGCGGCATGTTCTGCTGCGCCAAGCCGACGTCGAGCAGCCATTTTTGCAGCCAGTCGAGGAACACGGCCAGCGGCAGCTTGTGTTTGTCGAAGGCTGCGGCATAGTCGAGGGCGGCAATCAGGCGCGGGGCTGACAAGAGTTGCAGCAGCTCGCCGCGCAGGGCGGTTTGTTCTGCGTCGTCGTCAAACAGGGGGGCGCCGCTGTGGAAAGCGAGCAGCTCTTCGGCGTGCTGCGGATGGCGTTCGCGCACATAGTCCAACGCGGCGGCACGATCGAGCGCGTGCAGGACGATTTGGCGGCAGCGGCTTTTGACGGTGGGCAGCAGGCGGTCGCGCTCGTGGGAAACCAGCAGGAAAACGACGCCTTCGGGCGGCTCTTCGAGGATTTTCAGCAGGGCGTTGGCCGATTGCGCGTTCATGCTTTCGGCAGGGTGAACCAGCACCACGCGCCGTCCGCCGCGAACGGAGGTGAGGCGGACGTGTTCGATTACATCGCGCACGGCGTCGATTTTGATTTGCAACAGTTTGCGCCCGACGGCTTCGCCTTCGGGGATTTCGGGGGTGAGTTCGTAGAAGTCGGGATGGCTGTTTTGCGCGAACAGGTGACAGGAGGGGCATTGCCCGCAGGCTTCGTATGCCGCGCCGCTGTTTTCGCACAGCAGGGTTTGGGCGAAATGGCGGGCGAAGGCGGTTTTGCCGGTGTTCTCCTTGCCGGAAAAGAGCAGGGCGTGCGGCAGCTGGTCGCAGTGTTCTGCGAGGCTGCGCCAGTCGGATTCGTGCCAGGGATAAATCATGTGCGCTCGGGCGGGCGGAAAAAGGAGGCGTATTATAACGGGTTTGCCCGCCCCGTGTCGGAGGCATGGCAAAGGCCGTCTGAACGGTTTCAGACGGCCTCAAAATAAGAAAATTCAGTTGGAGACGTTGATGGCGGCGCTGACCGTGCCGCTTTGCTGGGTGTTGTTGGCGGCGAGGAAGGACGATGCCAAGTCGGTGCAGCAGCCGCAGCAGGTGGCGACGCCCAGTTGGGCTTGCAAATCGCCGAGGGTGCTGGCGCCGGCGGCGACGGTTTCTTTGATTTGGTGGTCGGTAACCGCATTGCAGATGCAGACGAACATAATGGTTTTCCTGTGGTAAGCGTGTCGTTGTTAAATAGGATTAAATTGTGTTCGCGAATATAAATGGAAACGCTTTGTGTTGCAAGCTGTCGGAATGTAAAGGCAGGCGGCTTGAGGCGGAGTGTTTGGCGGGAAACGGTTTTTACTCAACGGCAGCCGCTGCGGCATATACGGTTTGAAGGCCGTCTGAAACGGCAGGTTTCAGACGGCCTTTTGCGCGGCTGAGGCCGTCTGAAAAGACGGGCGGCCTCTCTTTTTGACTTCTTTGGCGTTTCGCTTTCGAGAACGGCCTCAGCGGGCGGCGAGTTTGACCAGCCACAAGCCTGCCGCCGTGAGCAGGAGCGAGCCTGCGAGGTGGAGGAGGGCGGTGGCGAGGGCGGGGAAGTAGCGCTGCTGTTGCAGCATGGCGACGATTTCGAGGGAGAAGCCGGAGAAGGTGGTGAGGCTGCCGAGCAGGCCGGTGACAAACCACAGCTTCCAGTAGGGCGGCAGGGCGGGGACGAGTTCGGACACGCCCGCCGCGATACCGATCAGCAGCGCGCCGATCCAGTTGGCAGCGAGAGTGGCATAGGAGAAGGGTTGGGGCAGGGCGGCGAGCCACAGGCTAAGCAGCCAGCGCGCCGACGCACCGAGCGCCGCGCCGCAGCAGACGGCCAGAAGTTGGGGCAGGAAAGATGCGTTCACGGTTGGTTTTCAGACGGCCAGATGCTGTTGCTGCGGCGCAGGTAGCGGTTGTCGTCGAAGGTAGCCAGAAGATGCGGTTTGAAGGCGACGAACACGGCGGCGAAGAGGCCGGTGAGGAAGGCTTCGCCCCAGCCGAGCAGGAAGAAGACGGGGAAGGAGCGCGTGCGCAGGTCGGCATCGGCAAAGGCGGGCGACTGCGACACGAGGGCGAGCACGGCGGCACCCGTTGCCAGCATGCCCAGCGCGGCGGCGAAAAAGCCGTTGACGAAGATATAAAGGAAGAGGTTGGGCGGCAGGAAGCGGCGTTCGGCGAAACGCAAACCGGCCGACACCGCCGCCGCAGGCAGCGTCAGCGCCAGCGCGTTCAGCGGCAGCACCGCCAGATCGGCCGCGCCCGCGTTCAGCAGCATATGCGGCAGCAGAAACAGCGAAACCAGCCACAACACCGCCGGCACCCCGATCATCAGGCAGCCGAGCGTCACGCCGAGCAGATGGTAGTGCAGGCCGCTGCCCGTGCCCGCGTCCAGCGACCAGAACACGGCGAAAAAACACAAAAGCACGCCGAAAGCCTGCGGCCGGACGCGCAGCACGCGCAACGCGGGGCGGGCGGCGGCGCACAGGCAGCAAAAGAGGATGAAACAGGCGGCGGCAGCGGGCGCGGCGGCAAACCATTCGGCGTGAAAATCCATGACGGCTTCGGCAGTTGCGGTAAAAAGGCGCGCATTATAGCCCAAACACCGCGAAGTTTCTGTCTGCGGGGAAACGCGTTAAAATGCCGCCCTTTACCCAATCTTTACGGAAAACCGCCCGCCTATGTTTTGGATTGCCGCCAGCTTGATTCTGCTCGCCGCCCTTGCCGCCCTGCTCGGCTGGCGCTTCTACCTCGACCGCGAATGGCAGCGCGAACTGCGCTACTACAACCGCCACGAAGGGGGGAGGCCGTCTGAAAACGGCAGCGGCGGCCGCGCGGCCAAAGCGCTGTACGGCGCCGCCCCCAATCTGAACAACAGCCGCAGCCGCAGCCGTGCCGCCGACGAGAGTCGCGCCGTGTACGAGCGCACGGTGGAAAAGCTGCGCGAAGTCTCGCCCAAACGCTACCGCCGCCTCAACGCCGCCGCGCAGGCCGAAGAAGAGGGCGGCGGACACCGTTTCGACGATTTGCCGATTTTCTCCGCCGCCCGCGAAGAGGCGGACGACACTGTTTTTCAGACGGCCTCCGCGCCAGAGGAACAATCGCCGCCGCAAAGCGAACCGGCAGGGGAAACGGCGGCACAGAGGCCGTCTGAAAACCCTGTTGCCCCGTCGGATACGGACGCAGCGGAACAGACGGAGCAGGCTGGGGCAGACGCTCAGGCCGAACCCGCCGCCCCCGATACCGCAGACACAGAACGCCTGATTTCCCCGCCCGAAGACGAAGACCCGCCGCCGCCCGCGCCCGCGCCCGATGCGGAAGTGATCACCGAGGCCGAAATCGGCCGCTTCAAACGCAAAACCGTGCAGGAAATCATTGACGAAACCTTCGCCCACACCCACAGCGGCAGCCTGCCCGAAGACGAAGACGGCGCGGCCGCAGACGGCCTGATTGCCCCGCCCGAAGACGAAGACCCGCCGCCGCACGCGCCCGCACCCGACGCGCCCGTCATTACCGAGGCCGAAGTGGAACGCTTCAAACGCGAGCCCGCCGAAGCCATCATCGAAAAAATCAGCCCCGAGCCAGAAAACGAAGCCGTGCGCCGGCCGCCGCCCGACGCCGAAGTCATTACCCTCGACGACATCCGCCGCATTCAGTCCGCCGCGCAAAACCGCCGCCGCCAAGCGCCACAGGCCGCCGCCGTGCACCCCGACGAAACTTCGCTGCGCGGCACGCAGGAGCGCGCCCTGCTGCGCCGCATCGAGCGCGACAACCAAGTGTTCGCGCAGGGCATCGCCACGCCGCCTGTGCACAGGCCGTCTGAAAACACGGAATACAAAGCCGCCCGCCGCACGGGGCGCGAAGTGCAGACCATAGGCGAGGGCGACATCCGCAGCAACCTGCTGCGCGGGCAGTCTGCGCGCCGCCGCCCCACGGCCGACATGCGGCAAACCATGCGCCCGCACACCATCGCCGACGACGAAGTGCTGGCCAACCTGTCGCGCCGCGAAGGCAGCCCGCGCCGCCTGCGCCGCGTCAGCACGATTGAAAACGCCAGCATCCTGCCCGTTGCCGCCCGCGTGTCGGCCTACGGCGGCGAAGTGGTGAAACCGCAGGCCTCGCGGCCGAAAGCGGGCAGCGCCTTGGACAACCGTTTCGCGCCCTATCCGCCGCGCAAGCGCGCCGAAGTGCCGCCGCCCGACGCCACCGTGGTCGAACCGCCCGCCGTGCCCGACACGCCGCCCTTCGGCATCGACGTGCCGCCGCCTGCGTCGGTAGCCTTTTCCGCCGAAATGCTGCCGCAGCGCGAACGCGAAGAAGAGAGGCCGTCTGAAAACCCGTATGCCGCGTTTGCCGATGCCTTTGCCGAGCCGCAGGACGCGCAGGAAGGCGCTTGGGCAAACGAAGTGGATTGGGATGAGCCGCAATGGGACGAAGCGCCGCAGAGGCCGTCTGAAAACGCGCAAGATGCCTACGGCAGCCGCGAAACCCACGAACAGGATGCCTACGCGCACGAAGCCGCGCCGCACGGGGACGAAACGCCTTTTTTCCCCGATGAGGGCGGCGCCTACCCGCTGCCCGGCCTGAACCTGCTGCACGCGCCCAGCTACAATCCCGCTGCCGCGCAAAGCGAAGAGGCGCTGCTGGAAAACAGCATCACCATCGAAGAAAAGCTGGCCGAGTTCAAAGTGAAAGTGAAAGTGCTCGATGCCTACGCCGGGCCGGTGATTACGCGCTACGAAATCGAACCCGACGTCGGTGTGCGCGGCAACGCGGTGATGAATCTGGAAAAAGACCTTGCCCGCTCGCTGGGCGTCGCCTCCATCCGCGTCGTCGAAACCATACCCGGCAAAACCTGCATGGGCTTGGAGCTGCCCAATCCCAAGCGGCAGATGATCCGCCTGAGCGAGATTTTCGACTCGCCCGCCTTCGCCGATTCGCCGTCCAAACTCACCCTGGCGCTGGGTCAGGACATCACCGGCCAGCCCGTCGTCACCGACCTTGCCCGCGCGCCGCACCTTCTGGTGGCGGGCACGACCGGCTCGGGCAAATCCGTCGGCGTCAACGCCATGATTCTGTCCATGCTCTACAAAGCGCGGCCGGAAGACGTGCGCATGATTATGATCGACCCGAAAATGCTCGAACTCTCCATTTACGAAG
>CAMURX010000055.1 GCA_947097615.1 uncultured Neisseria sp.
AAGTGCAGGGCGTGCCGTTTTACAAAGGCTACGGCTCGTCCATTGATGCCGACCCGCAAAACCCCAATCGTTTCTACGGCTTAACCGACCGCGGCCCCAATGCCGACGGTGGTGAAAACATCAAAATCTTCCTGCAACCGAACTTCACGCCCAACATCGGCCATTTTGAAATCCAAACCAACGGCACGATTAAAAAACTGCGCGACATCCCGCTCAAAGACGCCAACGGCAAACCGCTCACCGGCCTGCCCAACCCCAAAGGCTACGGCACATCCAAAGAAACCGTGGTGGATGTTAATAAACGCCCCTTGCAGCGCGACATCACCGGCATCGACAGTGAAGGGCTGGCGGTAATGAAAGACGGCACCTTCTGGGTATCCGATGAATACGGCCCGCACATCGTGCACTTTGACCGCAACGGCTTCGAGCTCGAGCGCATGAGCCCGCGCGGCGTGAAAACCAACGGCCGCCGCTTGCCCGCCGTACTCGGCCATCTGCGCCCCAACCGCGGCATGGAAGGCTTGACCACCACACCGAGCAACCGCGTGCTGGTCGGCATCATGCAATCCGCGCTGCACAACCCGAGCAAAGATGCGGTGAAAAATGAATCGGTAACGCGCATTGTGTTGTTTGATTTGGCGACAGGTAAAACCAAGCAATACCTGTACCGCCAAGGCGGCAACTATTGGAAAAACTCCGAAATCCGCGCCATCGACGAACACCGCTTCTTGGTGGACGAACACAACGGCAAAGACGTGAAACACGTTTACCTGATTGACCTGCGCGGCGCCACCGACGTTTCCGATCCCGCCGACAGCGAAAACGGCTTCAAAGTGAACGGCAAGGCGATTGAAGAAAACACCTGGGAAGAACTCGCCGCCGCCGGCATCAAGCCTGTGAGCAAAATTTTGGTGAGCGACGTGAAAAAAGACGTGAACTTCCAATCGTCCAAATTTGAAGGCATGTGGGTGGCAGACGGCGGCAAAACGCTGTGGATCATCAACGACGACGATTTCGGCATCGATTCCAAAGACGACCACACCATCGTCCCCAAACGCCTGCCCAACGGCGAAACCGACGCCACGCGCTTGTACCGCATTCCGTTGAATATCAAATAAGCACGAAAGCAAAGGCAGCCTGAAAAGCCGAAACACGCTTTTCAGGCTGCCTTTTTATAGTGAAGCGGGCTTGGGTTTCAGTCGGCCTTTACCTATCCAAAAAACCAACTCACCACCCCGCCAGCACCACCTTGCCCACCATATCCCCGCGCTCTACCAACTGATGCGCGCGGCGCAGGTTGGCGGCGTTGATGCCGTCGATGGTTTGCGTGGCAGTGCTGTGCAGGCGGCCTTCGTCCACCAGTTGCGCGACTTTGGCGAGGATTTCGCCTTGGCGCGCGATGTCGGCGGTCTCGCGCAGCGCGCGGGTGAACATGAATTCCCAATGCAGCGACAGGCTTTTGCTTTTCAGGGGATTGACGTCCAGCGTCGCCGGGTCGTCAATGACCGCGATGCGCCCCTGCGGCGCGATGAGTTCGGCGATGGCGGGCAGGTAGGTGTCGCTCTGGCTGGTGGAGAAGACGAACGCGGGCGCGCCGATGCCGAGCGCGGCGATTTGCGCAGGCAGCGGCTCGTGGTGATTCACCACGAAATCCGCGCCGAGCGCACGCACCCAGTTTTCACTTTCCGGACGCGAGGCGGTGGCGATGGTTTGGATGTCGGTGAGCGTTTTCAGTAGCTGGATGGTGATTGAACCAACGCCGCCCGCGCCGCCCACCAGCAGCAGGGCGCGACTGCCACCGGCGACGGGTTTGTTCACGTCGAGACGGTCAAACAGCGTTTCCCACGCGGTGAGCGCGGTCAGCGGCAGCGCGGCGGCCTGGGCAAAATCGAGCGTGCGCGGTTTGCGGGCGACGATGCGCTCGTCCACCGCCTGCAACTCTGCATACGAGCCGGGGCGGTTAATCACGCCGGCGTAATAGACTTCGTCGCCGACCTGAAAATGCTGCACGCCGCTGCCGACGGCTTTGACCACGCCTGCCGCATCCCAGCCCAAAATGCGGTACTGTCCTGCGGCAGGCGTATGCGCGGCGCGGACTTTGACGTCGGCGGGATTGACCGACACGGCGCGCACTTCCACCAGCAAATCGCGTTCACGTAGTTCCGGCGTGGGCAGCTCAACGTCGAGCAGGCAGTTTTCGTCGCTAACAGGCAGCGGGCGGTTGAATCCAATGGCTTTCATGTGGTTTGTCCGGTTGTGTAAAAGGGACGGGCATCTTAAGATGCGGGCGTGCGCTTGTTAAGAACGCACTTATTTTTCAGTAGGTTACTTATTGGATACTGGCAAAGGAACAATCATGCCCACCCGCCGCACCCTGCTCAAAATTACCGCCGCTGCCACTTTATCCGCATTGGCGCCCCCCATCCTTGCCGCACCGAAACGCAGCGGCACAACATCCCATTTCAATCCAAACAGGAGCAAACCCATGACCGCAACCCTGCATTACCAAAACGCCGAACTGTCCTACCAACTCGGCGGCAAAGCCGACGCGCCCGCCATTGTCCTGTTGCATGGCGGACTGGGGTCGGTGGCAGATTTCGCCCCGCTGCTGCCCCGCTTGCAAGCGCATTTCCGCACCCTCGCCATTGACACGCGCGGACACGGACGCTCCACGCGCGGCGACGTGCCGCTGACTTACGCCCAAACCGCCGACGACGCGCGGCAGATTATCGAAGCCGTCGGGCTGCGCCAGTTTCACCTGTTCGGATTCAGCGACGGCGGCGTAACCGCCTACCGCATTGCCGCCGCCGATGCCCGCGTGCAATCCGTGCTGACCGTCGGCGCGCAATGGCATAGCCGCGACACCCCGCGCGAAATGATGGCAAGCCTCACCGTTGCCGACGTGCGCGGGCAGATGTCCGAACAGGTTGCCGCCTACCAAAAACACAACCCCCGCCCCGATTTGGACGCGCTGGTTGCCGACCTGCGCCGCCTATGGACGGACGACACGGCGGCGGGATTCCCGAATGAAAACACCGCCAACATCAAAGCCCCCGTGCTGGCGGTGCGCGGCGAAGACGATTTCCTGCCCTCCGCCGAAGCCCTGAACAGCTTGCGCCAAGTCCTACCTGAAGCGCACCTGATGAACGTGCCGTTTGCCGCGCACGAAGTGATAAAAGAGCAGCCCGATATTTTATGGGCGGCGATGAAAGTGTTTTACAAGCTATAAGGCAGCCTGAAAACCGTTTCAGACGGCATCCAACCATCACACAAGGAACAATCATGGGCAAAACCGCACACCGCGCATTCGACTGCGCCGAAGGCTGCTCGGTGGAAGCCGCGCTCGCCGTTATCGGCGGCAAGTGGAAAGGCACGATTCTCTACCGCCTGCATCGCGACGGCGTGCTGCGCTTCAACGAAATCCGCCGCATCCTGCCTGCGGTGTCGCAGCGCACGCTGACCGCGCAACTGCGCGCGCTGGAAGCCGACGGCATCATCGAACGCACTATTTATGCCGAAGTGCCGCCGCGTGTCGAATACCGCTTGAGCGCCTACGGGCAAACGCTCGCACCGGTGCTGCTCGCCTTGAAGGCGTGGGGCGACGGACACAAAGAACGCGGCAAGGCAGCCTGAAAACGGAAAACGCCGTCTGAATTGGTTCAGACGGCGTTTTATCTAAAAGAGAGCCCAGCTTTGAAAAAGTTTTTTAAGTTGCCTGAAAAGGCTGTTGTAATAATAAAGAATTGTTGCCGTATCAGATATAATCAAACGAATATTTTAGAATCGATGGAGTAAATAATGAGCAAAACACTTTTTACCAGCGGGAAACTGCGTTTTGAACAGGTACGCGGGGTCGGTACGATTGAGACGGATTTTTTGCCGAACAAGCGGGTTTATACGCTGATTGGCGAAAATGGTGTAGGTAAGACGAAGTTTTTAGAGTGTTTGTTTACGTTGTTATTTCTTGTAAATGAAGAAATTCAAAAACACGGTGGTCTCATCAAGGTAGAAAACGTTCCTTTTAAGAAGGTAATAATTAATTCTGAAGATTACCTAAATATCGAAGATATTAAAGATAAACTTTTCAATGACCACATACACTTGTCTAATATCTCTAATTCTTTTAAGCAAAATTTAAATTCATCTCTAGTTTATATTCCTGCGCAAAATCGTAGTAACCTCAGAAAAAAATCAGATAACATTGGTCGATTAGGCGATCGTAAGGAACGTACAGAAAGATATTTTAAAGATATGTTTAATGTCTTATCTGAAGAAAACCAGGATTTACGCGATTTAAATTCAGATATAAACATCCAAGAATGGATTATTCAACGCGCCCAATCTTCTAATCCCTATCAGTCAAAAGAAGACAATCGTGAGATAGAAATCACTACGCTACTAAAATTATTAAACCAAATTGACGAACGTATCGACGCAAATTTCTTAGAAATCTCTGGCGACAACCGTGTATTCATCAAAATTGAAAACCAGAAACGTGAGTTGTCCGAATTATCCAGCGGCTTCACGTCTATTTTTAAAATTATTCAAACCATTATTGCTGGTTACAGCTATTTTACCAACGAGGTACAAATCGCCAACGTACGTGGCATTGTGCTGATTGACGAGATAGAAAGCCATTTGCACAACGAGTGGCAGGTCAAAATTATTCCACTGCTCAAACAGCTGTTCCCGAATACCACGTTTTTCATTACCACCCATTCTTCTTTGGTCATCAGCCAATTGGAAGATGGCGAAGCCTACCGCCTGCAACGGGAAACGGATGGCGTGGTGTACGGTAAAGCCATTGCCCACCCAAGCAATGCGTCTATTATTGATTTGCTCAACGAAGCCTTCAATGTAGATTTGAACAAGCTGAAAATTGAGAGAGCACAAGGACAATCTGAATCGCAAAAAGCGGCTAAACAGGCGTTGCTAAAACTGGTACAGCAGGAATTGGCAAAAGGAGCGGAAAAATGAGCCAATATTTGTTGGATACAAATTATTTGATCTATTTGGCAGACAAAGATGCCGATCCTGCAAAAAGAGCCGAAGTTTTGCAAGATTTAGAACAGAAGTTAACCGAAGAAGAAACGGCTTTTGTATTGACACCTTTAATTCGCTATGAAGTTTTGCGTGGTGTCGCGTGGGACAATCCCAAAAAATTGGAAGAAATTTTAAATGTGATTGAGCAATTTAAATCGCTGGACATTACTAAGGCAGTTTCTGATTTAGCGCGCGATTTATACCGTTTTGATGTGCATCGAAACCAACAAAATAATCAGCAAAGAAATTTCGAAAAACACAAATTTGATATGTTTCATTACGCAGTAGCCTATGTAAACGGCATCGAATTGCTTTCCAAAGACACAGATGTCGAAGCGATTAAACAATTGCATCAAGAAATGACGTCAGCGACCTGAAAACAAAAACGCCGCCTGAATTCGTTCAGACGGTGTTTTGTTTTCTAACCCTCAATCCCGCAGAAACTTGTCAATCATCGCCCAGGCAGCGGGAAAGTCGCTTTGCAGCCCGCCGTGCGGGGCGTTGGCAACGATGGCGAGTTGCGCCTTGGGTATGGCGCGGTAGGCGGCAAGTACGGTATCGAGCGGGGCGTTTTGGTCTTTTTCGCCCGCCAGCAGCAGCGTTGGCGTTTGGATGTGGGCGAAATCGGCGCGGCTCATGCCGAAGCGGTTTTACAAGCCCGACCACATCGGGGCGATGCCCGTACCTTTGCCGAGGAAGAAGCCGAACAGGATGTTCATCTCGCCCAGTGGTTCGAGGAAACGGCTGTTGCGTAAGCCGCCTGCATCCACCGCTTTGAAGCCCATGTCTGCGGTCAGCGCTGCCGCCCGTTTTTTCGCCTCTTCATCATCGGCGGCGAGAAATACCTGAACCGTCTGCCCACTGCGTGCGGCCGGGTCGAGCAATTGGGCGAAAACGGTGTTGAATCCTTTGACCACGGCCGCCTGCGGTGCGGCTTTGGCGATTTCCTCGGCAGCGGACGTCGTAAAGCCCAGCGACAGGTTTTGGAAATCCGCCGTAACGGGATTGCTGATGTCAATCAGCGTCTTGCCCGAAACATCGAGCTGCTGCAACACTTCCGCCGCAGCGGCATAAGGCAGGGCGAGAAACACGGTCTGCGCCGCAGCAACGGCCTGTGCAAGCGTGCCGCCCTGCGCCTGTGCGCCGGTTTTCTGCGCCAGCGCCTGCGCTTTGGCAGCGTCGCGTGCGCCGATAAATACATTTTTGCCGGCAGCGGTCAGTGCGGCAGCCAGCCCTGCGGCCATATTGCCGCTTCCGATAATAGCGATGTTGCTCATGTTGTTGCTCCTGTGCTTGTTGGGATGGCGGGATTATCGCCCTTCCAAATCCGCAAGAGTAGTCGCTAAAATGAAAACGAAATTTTCAGATATGGAAAGCAAAGATGGATTTCAACGCGATAAAAGTGTTTACCGCCGTGGTGCAGGCGGGCAGTTTGTCGGCGGGGGCAGCGCGCTTGCAGATGCCCGTTGCCACCGTCAGCCGCAAAATCAAAGAGCTGGAAAACGGCCTCAACGTGCAGCTTTTGGAACGTACGGGGCGCGGCGTGCAGCCGACGCTTATCGGTCAGCAGGTGTACGAACAGGCGCATTTGAGCGTGGAAACGCTGGATAACATCGCGCAGCAAGTCATCGGCGAGCAGGCGCAATGTGCCGGGCGTTTGCGCCTGTCGCTACCGTTGACGTTTGAGCCGGGCTGGCTGCTGCTGGGCGATTTTCAGGCTGCCTATCCGCGGATTGAGGTCTTCGTCCTCGCCACCGAGCGCAAACTGGATTTGTTGGCCGAAGGCATCGATGTCGCCCTGCGCAGCGGCGGTTTGGCAACCGACAGCCTCGTCGCCCGCAAATTCGGCGACATGCGCCTGCAACTGGTCGCCAGCCCCGACCTGCTCGCCCGCTGCGGCACACCGCACCGTCCCGATGAGTTGGCGCAAAAACCCTGCATCGGCTGGTCGCCCCTGCCCGAACATCCCGTGCGCTGGTCGCTCGGCGGACAAAGCATCATCCCGCCCGCCGCCTTCTGCTGCAACGACTACCGCCAACTGCGCCAGCTCGCCCTGCTGGGGCGCGGTATCACCGACCTGCCCGATTTCTTCGCCCGCCCGCTGCTTGCCGAAGGCGCATTGGTCGAAGTGCTGCCCGATTTCCCCTTCCCGCAGCTGCCGCTGCACCTGCTCTACGTCAAGCACCGCCACCCGTCGAGCGTGGTGCGGGTATTTGTCGAATTTTGTTTGGATAATGCGGGCAAGTATTTGGCATAAAACCGAAAGCCGCCCTACCCCGCCCGTTCCGCCAACACCTCGCCCAGAAAATCCGCCACCGCGCGGATTTTTGCCGAGCGGCGCAGGTCTTCGTGCATCACCAAATAAATATCGGCGGCAAATTCTTCCTTTTCCGCCGCGTCATGCAGTGCCGTAGGTCGGATACTCGTATCCGACACTTTTCAGACCGTCTGAAAGCCTAAAAAGGCAGCCTGAAAAACTACACGACACGGCAAATCGCAAAAACCGTTTCGCCGTTTGTATAAAATACAGCCTTGCCGCCCATACGGTTTTCAGGCTGCCTGAAACCCGCCCGCGCCGTAGATAGCGGTTTGGAATACTTTGTCGGGCATCAATGTCCAACCCACAAGCCCAAATTAGGAGAAGACCATGGATCAAAAAGTAAAAAATCTGCTGGATGATTGGCAAAAGAGTAATCCTGCCTTGTATGAAATCGCCAATAGTGTGCGCACGAAAATATGGCAACTGGCAGACATGGCGAGCGAAGAAGTGAAATATGGCGGTATTTTGTTTGCCGCACCCGAACCGTTTTGCGGCATTTTTGTTTATAAGCAGTATGTAACTGTGGAATTTGCTCACGGTGCCGAGATGGCAGACCCGCACGGTTTATTGGAAGGCAAAGGCAAAGGACGTCGCCATTTGAAATTGCATACGCTTGAAGATGTGGAAAATAAGCATTTGGCGGATTACTTACGCTTGGCGCAACAAGCAGCAGAATAAAATGCCGGTCTGAAAAGGTAGCCTGAAAACCAGTTTCCCGCTTTCAGGCTGCCTTTGTTCAATCATTCAAGCAAGGTTTTTCAGGCTGCCTTGCCTATTGCCTATAATGTGATGCCGTCTGAAAAACCCAACCCATCCGTGCCACACTCTAATCCACATCAGAAAGCCCCTATGCCCGCCGAAATCCGCATCACCAATGCCCGTCTGAAATCACTGCTGCTGTCGCTCATCCCGCTCGCCGTTGCATCCACCATGCTGTTTGACGGCAGCCTGAAAACCGTCCTAACGGGCGCGCTGATTGTTTTGTGCTGCCTAGTGTTCGCCGCCCTGCTGCTCTACCACGCCGCCGATAGCCGCACCAAACTGGTGTTCAACGCCGACGGTATCCGCATCGTCCAAGCATTTGCCGAAAAAGAACTCGACGGGGTTGGCGCGAAAAGCGGCAGCAAAACCAAGCGCGAAAACGTTTTTTATCCGTGGGAACTGGTTAACAGCGTGGTTTTCGTGTATCCGTTTCCCGCCACACTGTACCTGAACAGCGAGCCTGCACGCAAATTCAAAGCCGAACTGGAAGAACTGGAAGCCGAGCAGCCGCTGCCCGATAACGCCACGCTCGAGCAAATGGAAGCGCGCGTCGCCAAATATCTGCGCCTGTCGGAAAGCATGACCCGCCAGCGCGACTTCTCCATCACCCTGCCCGTGATGTACCTGCTGCACGGCAAACACCTGCCCGATTTAATCCGCACGCTAGCGGCAGAACCCGACAAAAGCCGCCGCCAAGCCGTGCTCGACGGTTTTTGCCAAACCTTTTTCCCCAAAGCCCTTGGTTCGCGCCCCGTCGCGCCACCCGAACCGCGCGAGTTCCCCGTCTGCCTGCCCGCCCAAGTCAGCATCCGCAGCATTGGCGGCGGCTATCCGCTGGCAAACATTTTGTGTGCCCTGATGCTTATCGGCAGCCTTGTTTTTGCCGCCGTAATCGTGCGCAACGCCGCCGATCCTGCTGACATCCGCGGATTTCTGCCGCTGCTGCCCTTTGCCGTCATCACCGCCGCCGCGTGTGGGTGGCAGCTGTCCCGCTACCGCCGCCGTCGCGCCGTGCTTGCCGCCATCAACCGCCCCGAAGCGCAGCCGTGGAAACTCGTTGCCATCCCGATTTACATCGCCGGCACCAATCGCAAACTCAGGCGGACGTATTATTTCTACCCCGCGCCCATCAACGGCAAAATCCGCAAAATCACATTTAGCGACCACAACTTCCAACCCGTGCGCCGCCACGGACAATATCTCGCCTTCGCCCCGCAAGGCGGCGGCGCGCCCGTTCCCATCGACGCCGATTTGCGCAATATCAGCGGGCTAGACGCGGACGAGCGCCGCAAGCTGTTGCGCCAGATTAAAGAACTGGAAGCAGAGTTTTAGACGGCAGCAAAGGCAGCCTGAAAGCCAATCTCCACTTTCAGGCTGCCTTAATGCCGTCTGAAAACGCCTTCCCCCTTATCATCTCTTGTTTTGATTCAACTGATTTTGCCATGCCGACGATTAACCATTTTGCCTGTCCCCAGCATGTGGAAACGGGCTGCGTGTTGCAGCACAAAAAACTTTCATTCGCGCAATCGCAGTTTGCACAGCCGATGGTTGTGCGCGTGGTGCACGGGCGTAAAACGTTGCGCTACGCGGGCGGCGAATTGACTGCCACGGCGGGGCAATGGCTGTTGATTGTGGGCGGGCAGTCGTTTGATGTTCTGAATGAGCCTGATGGGGCGCAGGGTTATCGCTCGGAATGGCTGATGCTGGGCGATGAATGGGTGGCGCAGTTTTTCGCGCAACACCCTTCGCGCGAAACGCTGGATTTGGCGCGTGTGTTGCGCCC
>CAMURX010000056.1 GCA_947097615.1 uncultured Neisseria sp.
TCGCCTTTGCTCGCGCCGGCCACCAAGCCCGCAATATCGACAAATTCGACGATGGCGGGCTGCATTTTTTGCGGATTGACGATTTTCGCCAGCGCGTCCATGCGCGGGTCGGGCACTTCGACGATGCCGACGTTCGGCTCGATGGTGCAGAAAGGATAGTTGGCCGCTTCGATGCCCGATTGGGTCAGCGCATTAAAGAGGGTGGATTTGCCGACGTTGGGCAGGCCGACGATACCGCATTTCAAGCTCATGGGTTGGAGTTCCGTAAAGAAAATTTAACGCGCGATTGTAGCATAAAACGCATTTGAGGCCGTCTGAAAAGGGTTTCAGACGGCCTCAAGCCAGGTCAGTACCACGGCGCGCGTTTCACCGTCATGTCGATTTCAAAGCGCCGCGCCTGCGCGTTCCATTTGAGCGGGCGGCTGCATTTTTCGTAGCCGTTGCGTTTTTCTTCTTCGCGCGTCTGGCCGCACAGCGTTCCGGCCACGCCGATATAGGCTTTGGCCTGTCTGCCCGCATAGTCGAGCTTGGAGCCGAATGCGCCGTGGAAAAAGGATTTTTCCGCGCCGCCTTCGGGCAGGCCGACGAACACGGTGACGCCGCCGCCTTTGCGGCTGCCGAAGATGCCGCTGCCGCCGTAGCATTGGCATTCGCCGTCGTCCAGCACATAGTCGTCGATGCCGTCGCCGTTCAGATCGGCTTTTTCCACAGCGTGGCGGAAGCCGTAGGGGCGTCCGCCCGAGAGGCGGCAGATGGAGGCCAGCACGTCGAGTTCGTGCGCCACGGCTTCGGGCAGCGGCGCGGCTTGGGCAAAGAGCGGGGCAGACAGCAGAAAAGCGGCGAAGGAGGTTGTTTTCATGGTTAAAAAAGCGCGGTGGCGGGACTGTGCGGCGATGATATAGGCAAACGGCGTGGGCAGACGTTTACAGCGAAGCGTCGAAGCCGCCGTCTTCCACGGCGGCGGCGAGGATGTCCGGCTGCGTTATGGCGGGGTCGAAACGCACGGTTGCGCTGCTTGTTTCTAGGCTGACTTCGGCGCTTTCCACGCCGGGCACGCCTTGCAGGATGCGGGTGACGTTGTTCGCGCAGCTGTTGCAGTTCATGCCGCCGACGGCGAGGGTTACGGTTTCCATGCTTTGCTCCTTTGCGGATAGGGGTTTGGCGAGGCGGCACTATAAAGCAAATGCGCCGTTGCGGGTCTGACGCGGGTCAAGTCTGCGTTTCAGACGGCCTTAAAGTGCTGTTGCAGGATGCGTTCGATTTCGGCGCGAACCTGCTCTTTGTCGCGGTTGCTGTCGATAACGTGGCAGCGTTGCGGGTCGGCGGCGGCGCGGTCGAGGTAGCTTTGGCGCACGCGGGCGAAGAAGGCAGCTTCTTCCTGCTCGAAGCGGTCTTTTTCGCGCGATTGCGAGACGCGGGCGAAGGAGGTTTCGAGGGGGACGTCGAGGATGAAGGTGAGGTCGGGGCGCAGGCCGCGCTGCACCCAGTTTTCGAGTACGGCGATGTCGGCCTCGGGGATGCCGCGCCCGCCGCCTTGGTAGGCGAAGGTGGCGTCGGTGAAGCGGTCGGAAACGACGTGGATGCCTTTGGCGAGGGCGGGCAGGATGACGTCGTCGAGGTGCTGCTGGCGGGCGGCGAACATCAGCAGGGTTTCGCTGCGCAGGCCGACGTGTGTCGCGGGGTTGAGCAGCAGGCTGCGCAGGCTTTCTCCCAGCGGGGTGCCGCCGGGTTCGCGGGTGAAGAGGACGGGCAGGTTTCGTTCGGCAAACCAGTTTTCGATGGTGGCCAGGTGGGTGGATTTGCCGGAGCCGTCGATGCCGTCGAGGGTGATGAAGCTGGGTTTCATGGGGTTTTCCTTTGTTGTTGCCGGTTGTTCTGAGGCCGTCTGAAAGCGGTTTTCGCGGTTTTTTTGCCCGAACTTTGTTTTCAGACGGCCTTTGGGGGCTTGTCTTATCGGGAACGCGTGCGTCGCGGGGCGACACACCCTACGGAGGCTTTGTGCGTTGTTCGGAGGCCGTCTGAAAAGGGTTTCGGGGCTTTCAGACGGCCTTTTCTGTTTATTCTTTGGCTTTGCCGTTTGCGCTGCCGCCGTTGCCGTTCCCGCCTGCGGCGGCGGGGGGCTGCACGGGGAAGAGGAGACTGAGGGGGTTGGCTTTGATTTGCAGCCACAGGGTGTCGATGAGTTTGGACAGGCTTTCGATGCGAGCGCCGCGCGAGCGCAGGGCGACGGTGAGGGCGAGGGAGAAGCTGACGACGAGGTTTACCGCGCCTATCATCAGGACGAAGGCGAGGTTGAGCAGGAAGTAGAGGAAGCCGCTGTGGTCGCTGACGGCGGCGTAGCCGAGGTTGGCGGAGGAGAAGGCGACGTGGCGGATGTCGAGCGGCAGGCCGAGGAGGTGGCCGAACCAGCCGGTCATGCCCAGCAGCATGCCGAAGATGAAGTTGCCCGCCAGCGAGCCGTAGTGGCGGTGGAGGTAGTCGGCGAGGAAGGCGCGGGGGCGGGCGGGCAGCAGGCGTTTGAGCAGGGGCTGGACGGTGAGGCGTTTTCTCAGGTTGAGGTAGTCGGCGCGGTTGTCGTAGAAGCCAGAGATGATGCCGGAGCAGAACAGCCACACGCCGGCGATGGCGGCGTACCAGAGGGTGGGCTGGGTGAAGGGTTGCAGCGATTTGAACTGGTAGGCGGTGTTGTGCGCGTCGAGCATGGGGACGCCGGTGCGCTCGGCCACAGAGGCGGCGACGATGGAGGCGACGATGACGGCGACGACGACATTGCCGAATACGGCGACGGCCTGCGAGCGGGCGACGTCGATCAGGAGTTTGGCCAGTTTGCCTTCGACGGCGCGCGCGCCTGCTTTGTGTTCGACGTGTTCGGCGATGCGGGCGGCGGTCATGGCGGGCTGTTTGGTGGCGACGGTGCAGCCGACGATGTGGATGAACATGAAGCCGATGCCGTAGTTCAGTCCGGCGAGAAAGGCGGTCGTGAAGTCGCCGAGGCCGAGACCGGTAATGCGGATTTTGTTGCCCGCCATCAGGGCGATGATGACGCCGCCGCCTGCGGCGGAGGCAAGCATGGCGAAGTATTCGCGTTTGTTGCGGGTGATGTAGTGTTCGCCGTGGCCGCTGGTGTTTTCGCTGATGCTTTTGGCCAGCATGTTGATGCTGCGGCGGCGCAGAAGTTCGGTGCTGTGCTGTTCGACGGCGGCGGTGGTGAGGGAGTTGAGCAGGCGCACGCAGTGGCGGCGGCATTCTTTTTCGTCGGGCGCGGTTTGGATGTCGAGGAGGACGGCGAGGCGGTCGAGAGTTTGCGACAGGCGCTCGAGCAGGTGGGCGACTTTGACGGACGACCCCGCACCCGCGCCCGTGCCTTTGCGGCGCAGGCGTTCGACTTGGGCGCGGCATTGTTCCATCATCACGGCGATGTGGGCGGTGTCGTAGTGTTCGGTTTGGCCGCTGCGGTAGTGGGCGACGAGGCGGCTGATTTCCTGATGCAGGGCGACGAAGGCGGAGTCGACTTCCATCAGCTTGGGTTCGAGGCGGGTGAATTCGGGTTCGAGCTCTTCGGCGGCCACCCAGATGGAGAGCATTTCGAGGGCGTGCAGCCGTGCCTGTTCGAGGTGGCGGGAGGCCGTCTGAACGGCGGCGGGGTCGCTGTGGCGGCAGAGGGTGTCGTAGAGCGACAGCCATTGCAGCAGGCTGACGGTGTGCAGCCATTTTTCGTCGTTCTGCCGCTGGAAAAGGTAGAGGAAAACGTCGCGCAGGTTGTTCAAGTCCTTGAAAGACGGCATGAAACGTTCGTAGATGCGGATGCCCATTTCGCGGGCGAAGCCGCTGCGCGAGAAGATGCCCAGGCCGACGAGGGCGGGGTAGACGTGGATGCTGCCGAGCCAGCGGTGGAAGCGGGTGCCGAATTCGCGCGCCAGTTCGGGGTTTTGTTTGAAGGCGTCCAGCAGCAGGTCGAAGCGCTGCGAGGCGCGTTTGACGCCGCCGTCGCGCAGGAATTGCACCAGCGCGTTGAGGATGTGCGCCATGTCTTTTTCGGGCAGGGCGGCGGTCAGCAGGGGAACAAGGTTGGCGGGGGTGATTTTTTTCATATTGTCCGCGGGGCAGGGTGGTGGCGTGGGGGTGGAAAATAGCGGAAAAGGGCGGGATGTGTAAAGGCCGTCTGAAAAGCATGGGGCTTTTTCAGACGGCCTTTGCCGTTTTTGATGCCGCACGCCGCTTCGCAGGCAGATGTGGCGGCGGGTTGCGGGTTGCGGCGAAACTTTTTTCAGACGGCCTTTTCAGACGGCCTTATTCATCGTTGCGGCGGAAGAGTGCCACCATGCGGCGCGCGCCTTCGAGGCAGTCTTCGAGCGGGGCAACGAGGGCGATGCGCACGTAGCCGCGGCCGGGGTTGCCGTTGGCCGTGTCGCGGGCGAAGAAGCGGCCGGGCAGCACCTGCACGGCGGCTTCGTGCCACAGTTTTTGCGTGAAGGCCAAATCGTCGCCGTCAGGCACTTTGAGCCAGATGTAAAACGAGGCTTCGGGCATGGCAACGTCAAACGCCTGCCGCAATACGGGCACGACGCGCTCGAATTTTTCGCGGTAGAGGCGGCGGTTTTCGGCAACGTGCGCTTCGTCGTCCCAGGCGGCGATGCTGGCGCGCTGGACGGGCAGGCTCATGGCGCTGCCGTGGTAGGTGCGGTAGAGCAGGAAGGGGCGCAGCAGATCGGCGTCGCCCGCCACGAAGCCCGAGCGCAGGCCGGGGGCGTTGGAGCGTTTGGAGAGGCTGGTGAACATGACGATGCCTTTGTAGCCGCGCCCCAGTTGCGCGGCGGCCTGCAAGGCGCCTGTCGGTTTTTGGTCGGAATAGATTTCGGAATAGCATTCGTCGGCGGCGATCACGAAGCCGTATTTGTTCTGCAAGGCAAACAGTTTCTGCCAGTCGGCAAGGCTCATCACGCTGCCGCTGGGGTTGTCGGGCGAGCAGGCGAAGAGGATTTTGACGTGCGGCCAGATGTCGGCGGGAATGGAATCCCAGTCGGGCAGAAAGCGCGGCGGGGTGCTGTTGGCAAAATAGATTTCGCCGCCGCCGAGGAAGGTGGCACCTTCGTAAATCTGGTAAAACGGGTTTGGGCAGACGACAATCTGCCGATCGTGCGCGGCGGGGTCGAGCACGGTTTGGACGAAGGAAAAGAGGGCTTCGCGGCTGCCGAGCACGGGCAGGATTTCGCTTTCGGGGTCGAGACGCAGGCCGTTGTAGCGGCGTTCCAGCCAGCGGGCGCAGGCTTGGCGCAGTTCGGGCAGGCCGGCGGTGAGCGGGTATTGGGAAAATTCTGCGGCGGAGGCGGCGAGCGCGTCGGTAATCAGGGCGGGCGTGGGGTGCTTGGGTTCGCCGATTTGCAGCATGACGGGTTTGAGGTGTGCGGGCGGGGTGATGCCCTGCATGGCTTCGCGCAGGCGGGCGAAGGGGTAGGCTTGGAGTTTGTCTAAGAGGGAGTTCATGGCGGAAAAAACGGAAAAAGAAGCGGCGATTCTAGCAGAACGGGCGGCGGAATAAAGAAAAGGCCGTCTGAAAAGGTTTTCAGACGGCCTGTTTGTGCGGCGGCATCAGGCGACGGCGAAACCTGCGTCGGCGATGGCTTTTTTCACGGCTTCGACGTCCATGCCCTCGGCGTGGGTGACGACGACGACGCCGGTTTCAAAATTGGCGTTTACCATGCGCACGTTCGGCACTTCCTCGGCTTTGGCGATCAGTTTGCGGGCATCTTCCTGGCCGGACATTCCGGTCACGTTCAGTTTCATTTGCGGCATATTTCTTTACCTCTCGTTAAAGTATCCAATAAATAAGAATGAGTAATCCATTGTCTTTCCCCGCTTTGTTTTGTCGCACATCCGGCTTTGGCCGAACGCAATAGTTGCGGGGAAAACGGGACGATTGTCTACCTAATCGGACGGCTTGTCTATCATTTTTATTCCGACATTGTTTATGGTTTCGGCATTTCGGCAAGTCGTTGAAAGGCCGTCTGAACGGGCGCGGCACGGCGCGGCGGTGGGTTTTTCGGTAGAATGCTGCGCCTTGTCCACAAGAGCCTTTTTGCGAGCGATATGTTTGCCAAACTCGACACCTTCTGGCGCCGCCGCGCCGTGTATTGGCCGCTGCTGCTTCTGCTGGCCGCCGCCACGCCGCTGTGTTTCGCGCCGTATTACCGCTTCTGGCTGATGCCGCTGCTGTTTGCCGCCTTGATCCGCCTGCTCGAACTGCGCCCGCAGGTGCGCGTGCGCAGCGCGTATCTGTTCGGCTTTGCCGCCTATTGCTGCCAGTTTTACTGGATACACACCGCGCTGCACGACATCTCCGGCCTGCCCAATCTCTACGCCCTGCCGCTCACCGTGCTGCTGCCCGCCTATCTCGCCCTGTTTCCCGCCGCCGCCGTGTGGCTGTGGGGCAAAACCCGTTTGAACCGCAGCCTGTCGGTCGGGCTGGCGCTGCCCGTGTTCTGGACGCTGGCTGAGTTCGCCCGCGAGCGGCTGATAACCGGCTTCGGCTGGGGCGCGCTCGGTTATTCGCAAATCGCCGATGCCTCGCCGCTGGCCGGATTCGCGCCTTTGGGCGGCATCCATCTGGTGACCTTCGCCACCGCGCTGGCCGGCGCATGGCTGGTGTTGCTTGTCGATGGGGAAGACCGTCTGAAAACCCGTGCGGCCTTTGCCTGCGGCGTGCTTGCCCTGCTGGCGGCGGGACATTTCGCCAAAGAGGCGGATTTCACGCAGCCGACCGGCCAAAGCAGCACCGTCGCCCTCGCGCAGGGCAATATCCCGCAAACGCTGAAATTCCGCGAAGACCAAGTGCTGCCGACCCTGCGGCGCTACTACGGCCAAATCGCCCAAACGCAGGCCGACATCGTTATCCTGCCCGAAACCGCCATCCCCGTCATGTTGCAGGATTTGCCTGACAGCGTGTTGGCCGAATTTGCCGAAGCCGCGCGGCAGAACGGCAGTGCGCTGGCCGCAGGCGTGATCCGTCTCACTTCAGACGGCCTCAACTACCAAAACGCCGTCGTCGACCTCACCGGTTTCCAAAACAACGCGCAAACGCTGCCGTATTACGCCAAAAACCACCTCGTCCCCTTCGGCGAATACAAACCCCTGCCCGCGCTGACCGAACCGCTTTACGCCATGATGGACATGCCCCTGTCCGACTTCCGCGCGGGCGGCGGCAGCCAGGAGCCTTTGGCGATGAAAAACCAGCGCATCGCCTTCAACATCTGCTACGAAGACGGCTTCGGCGACGAACTGATTTCCGCCGCCGCCCGCTCCACGCTGCTGGCCAACGCCAGCAACCTGGCCTGGTACGGCGACTCCAACGCCATGTACCAGCACTTGCAGCAGTCGCAGGCGCGTGCCCTCGAACTCGGCCGTCAGATGGTGCGCGCCACCAACACGGGCGCTACCGCCGTTATCGACAGAAAAGGCCGCGTTACGGCGCTGGCCGCAGCCGATACCGACACGGTGCTGACGGCAAGGGTGGAAGGCTATACGGGCGAAACGCCGTATATGAAACTGGGGGGCTCGCTGCCGCTGATCGGTCTGCTGTCTGCCGTGGCGATTGTCCTGTCGGTGGTGGGGCGCAGGAAAAAGGCCGTCTGAAAACGGGTTTCAACGAAGTTAAAACGCGCTTGCGGCGGCGCAAAAAGAAACGCCGGAACGTTTTCCGTTCCGGCGTTTCTTTTTGTTTGGCGCATGGCAGGGCGGTTTTCCGTTGTCCGAAAACCTTCGCCAAATCTCGAAGGCCGTCTGAAAACGGGGCCTCAAGGAAACTAAAAACAGCCCGTGCCGTCATTCCCGCGCAGGCGGAAGTTTTTTGGCTGCACGGAAATGGTTGCATAGGCAGAAATCCGCTTCGCTTCCGCCAAAATTTCCGCTTTCAGACGGCCTCTTTGATTTGCGCGGCAGGCGGACAAAAAAATGCACACATTTTTTCAAATGTGTGCCAAGTCTACAAAGGAGAAATAGAGGAGAAACTGTTAAACGGCTGCTGTCAGCCGCTCAACGCCGCGCATTATCTGCAAGCACTGCGGCAGCGTCAAGTTTTCGCGCCTATGTTTTGCATAAAATGGAACATTCTTGATAAAAACACACAAAAACGAAAAATAAGGAAGGTTTCGGAACGTTATTTTCTGTTGTTGTTTTCGTTTTTGTATTGAAAAGACGGATGCGGAAGCTGCGGACAAAAAAATGCACACATTCGCGGGAATGTGTGCCAAGTTTACAAAGGAGAAATAGAGGAGAAACTATCAAACTGTCATTTAGCAACGGCTTGACGGCGCGCATTATCGCGGCCGTTTTGCGGCCGGTCAAGCGTCTGCCGTTGTTTCCTGCGGCGCTTGCTGCATTCGTGCAACAGCCGCGTTGCGTTTCGTTTTTGTTTCTTTCGCAACAAAGTAAAACATTCAGCGGTAGCCGATGGTGACGGGATCTCGCTCGGACGGCTCGAACCAGATGTCGCGGTAGGCGGCGTAGGCGGTGAGGTAGCCGAGGATGTTGAGGGCGAGCAGCAGGGCGCTCAATATATAGGAAGCGGCGCCTTCGCGCAGGCCGGGAAGGGCGAGTATCACGATATAGAAAAATGCGAAACAGGCGCCGCACAAGGCCAGCGGCAGGATGTTTTTCACGGCGGCTTTGGCGCTCAGCAGGATGGCGGCAAATGGGGTTTCGTTTTGCAGGAATACCAAAACGGGGGCGAAACCGAGCAGCAGCTGCCACGACAGATACCAAAAAACCAGCAGCAGGACGAGGGAAACCGGCAGGGTGGCGATGCCCTCCGTATTGCCGAGCCAGCCCAGTGCGTTGGCCGCGCCGTACAGCAGCAGCGCCCAAGCGACGGCCGACAGGAACATCAGAACAAACAGCAGTACGAACTCGAATATCTTGCCGTCGAAAACGGCAAACAGATGGCCGATGCGCGGCGGCGTTTCTTCGTATTCCTGAACCGATGCGGCGGACATGATGCCGCCCGCCTTAAAGAGCACGAACATGCCGTATACCGACGCCCCTATCATGCCCGAGTAGGTCATGATGCCTTTGCATATTTCTTCCGCGACGAACAGCACGAGGGCAATCAGCATCCACGCCGCCCAATATTCGCGAAACAGCAAAAACGCTTCGTATATCCAGCCGATGCCGCGCCTGATGCCACGTGCGGCGGGCGCATCGAGCAGGCGTTCGTCTTCTTCGCCTGCGGTGTCTCCGTTGTCTGTAAAAACGTCCTGCATGGTTTTCTCCTTATTGTCGGCCGTTGGCATTTTTCTGTCCGGTCAAACAGATACAGACGGATACTAACATAATTTTACTCTGTTGCCGTATCTTTACATACAGCGGTATCGGGAGGCCGTCTGAAAGGCCAAAGGCCGTCTGAAAACCCTGTTTCGGGGTTTTCAGACGGCCTTTGGCCTGCCTGCGGTCAGCCGGGTCAGGCTTCGACGGGGATGATGCCGATTTTGGCCTGCCATTGTTTCGGCGCGACGGCATGGACGGATTGTC
>CAMURX010000057.1 GCA_947097615.1 uncultured Neisseria sp.
TCAACAAGCCCGCCGGTTACGAAACCTCGCACAAACCGCGCGATTATCCGAGCGTGTTTTCCCTGTTTCCCGACCAGCTGCGCAATACCGATATGCAGGCTGTCGGGCGTTTGGATGCGGATACGACGGGCGTTCTGCTGATTACCAACGACGGACAATTCAACCACCGCCTGACTTCGCCGAAGCACAAAGTCCCCAAGTTGTACCGAGCCGTTTTGAAACACGCGGCGGACGAAGCGTTCTGCCAAACGCTGAAAAACGGCGTGCTGCTGCACGACGACAATGAAACAGTTTCGGCTGCCGACGCCGTGCTCGAAGATCCGCACACGCTGCTGCTGACGATTACCGAAGGCAAATACCATCAGGTCAAACGCATGGCCGCCGCTGCGGGCAACAGAGTGGAAAGCCTGCACCGCCTGCAATTCGGCGAATGGTCGACGGAGGATTTAGCGGCAGGGGAATGGCGTTTTGTTACTCTGTGACAGCGGTTGCGCCGACTGCCGCTTGTCCGCATCCGGCAACCGCTCGTACATCTGCGGTTTGCGCTCCTCGCTGCCGCCGCTAGTATGCGAAGCGTCTGACAGACGTTTGTTTTTTGGCAGACATGTGAGTAAGACGTTTTCCCCGTAATGTGTTTGGCCATCTATACTTCCCCTTGGTATAGATGGTATTTTTTTGCCTGCCGTCCGGACAGGCAGACAAAACCCCGAAGCGCGTGTCCGCTTCGGGGTTTTGCTGTGGCAGGCAGCTTATTTCATGCCGGGAAATACGCCTTTCATGCTTTTGGCCATACTCATCAGCTTGCGCATATTGTTACCGCTGAACATTTTCATCATTTTTTGCGACTGCTCGAATTGGTTGAGCATTTTGTTCACTTCCTGAACAGTCGTGCCCGCGCCTGCGGCGATGCGGCGCTTGCGGCTGGCTTTAATGAGCGCGGGGTTGGCGCGCTCTTTCGGCGTCATCGAATTGATGATGGCTTCGACATGTCCCATCGCTTTTTCCGCCGTGCCTTCGGGAATCTGCTGCGAAATGCGGCCGAGTTCGCCGGGCATTTTTGACATCAGGTTTTCCAAGCCGCCCATATTGCGCATCTGCTGGATTTGCAGTTTGAAATCGTTGAGGTCGAAGCTTTTGCCTTTGCGCAGCTTCTTCGCCATCTCTGCGGCTGCGGCTTCGTCTATGCCTTTTTGCACGTCCTCAACCAAAGTGAGCACGTCGCCCATGCCCAAAATGCGGCTGGCGATGCGGTCGGGGTGGAAGGCTTCTAAGCCGTCGATTTTTTCGCCGACGCCGATGAATTTGATCGGTTTGCCGGTAACCTGGCGCACGGAAAGCGCCGCACCGCCGCGCGAATCACCGTCCATTTTGGTGAGGACGACGCCTGTCAGCGGCAGGGCTTCGTTAAACGCCTGCGCGGTGTTGACGGCGTCTTGGCCGAGCATGGCGTCAACGACGAACAGCGTTTCCGTCGGATGAAGCGCGGCGTGCAGGGCTTTGATTTCGTCCATCATTTCCTGATCGATGGCGAGACGGCCGGCGGTGTCTACCATCAGCACGTCGTAAAAGCCGCGTTTGGCTTGGTTCAGCGCGGCCTGCGCGATTTCGACGGGCTTTTGCGAAGTGTCGGACGGGAAAAAGTCGACCTGCACCTGTTCGGCCAGCAGGCGGAGCTGTTCGATGGCGGCGGGGCGGTAAACGTCGGCAGACACCAGCAGGATTTTTTTCTTTTTGTCCTGCGACTTGATCAGGCGGGCGAGTTTGCCGACGGTGGTGGTTTTGCCCGCGCCCTGCAAACCGGCCATCAGCACCACGGCGGGCGGCGCGACGGACAAATCCAGCCTACTGTTTTCTTTGCCCATCAGCTCGATGAGCGCCTGGTTGACGACGGTAATGAAGGCCTGTTCGGCGGTGAGGTTGTCGGAAATTTCGCGGCCGACGGCTTTTTCTTTCACGGAAGCGACGAAATCGCGCACCACGGGCAGGGCGACGTCGGCTTCCAAAAGGGCGAGGCGCACTTCGCGCAGCGCGGGTTTGATGTTTTCTTCGTTCAGCGTGGCGATGCCGCGAACGTTTTTAAAGACCGAATAAAAGCGGCCGGTCAGATTGTCTAACATGGACTTCCTTTGAGTAAGCTGCCACGCGGACAGTGTAGTTTGATAAAATCGGCGCATTTTACACCAACCCGCGCGTTTGATGGATACGCGCCCAGCCGAAAGAGCGCCATGCCGATTATGCTGATTTGTCTGATGCTTGTTTACGCCGCTTTGGCTGCTTTTGTGTGGTTCTGGCGGCTGAAGAAAAACGCGGACGGCTATCCGCTGGGCAGGGAGCTGGCCGTTCTGGCTGCCGCCCTGCTGCCGCACGGCGCGGTGCTGCTGCTGCCGGTTTTGCACGACCGCGTGCTGATTTTGGGTTTCGGCTATGCCACGGCGGTGATCGTGTGGCTGATGCTGATGCTGTATCTGGCGGGCAGTTTTTTCTACCGCCTGCGCGGCTTGCAGCTGCTGCTTTATCCCCTGTCGGCCGCGCTCTTGCTGGCGGCCGTTTTGTTTCCCGGCCATTCGGCGGCCTACCGCCTGACCGACTGGCCGTTTATGCTCCACATTGTGTCGTCGCTGCTGGCATACAGCCTGTTCGGCATCACTACGCTGATTGCGGTGCTGATTCTGTGGCTCAGCCGCGATTTGCACAAACACACGCTCTCGCCCGCCCGTTCTTTTCTGCCGCCGCTTTTGAGTTTGGAGAAAATGATGTTTCAGGCGATGTGGGCGGGTTTTGCACTGTTGACAGTGTCGGTGGTGAGCGGCACGTTTTTTTCCGAGGCCGTGTTCGGGCGGCCGTTTACCTTCACCCATAAAAACCTGTTCGGCGTGTTGTCGTGGTTTATCTATGCGGCGCTGCTGCTCAAACGCGCCATGACCGCCTGGCGCGGCAAACGGCCGGCGGTGTGGACGATAGTCGGTTTTGCCAGTCTGATGTTGGCCTACGCGGGCAGCAAGTTTGTGTTGGAAGTGCTGTTGCACCGCTGAAATGCCCTGTTGCGGAAGAGGCCGTCTGAAAAATACTTTTCAGACGGCCTCTTCGTTTCATTTCGTCTTTTTCAGACGGCCTGCACATAAAACAGGCCGTTCTTGTGAAACGGCCTGCCGGTCAAACTTCCTGATTTTTATCGGGTCGTGCCCTGTTTTCTCTATTTCTGTTTATTGCCTTTGTTAACTTGGCTTTGTGTAGCGCAATGTAATCTATAAAAGACCTTTATGGCAAGAGCGCTTATCGTTGATATTTTAATAAAGGCGGAAAATTGCCGTATTTTGATTTTTTTCAGCGGATTATGCTTCAAGAAACGGGATTTACGTCTGCCTTTCGGTGTGCGCTCCATACCCTGTCTAACCGGATGTAGTTGCGATTTTCTCGCGCGAAGGCCGTCTGAAAACAAAGCTTCAAAGCCGCGAATCCCCGCCCTGCGGCCTCGGGCAAACCGCATGACGCCGTTTTCCGTTTTCCATTAGAATGCCGCCTTTTTTCAGAAACCTCATCCCCGCGCAGGCGGGGACAAGCTCACGCCATGCGCCTCACCCACATCAAACTTTCCGGCTTCAAATCGTTTACCGACCCCACCACCATCCATGTGCCCGGCCAGCTGGTGGCCGTAATCGGGCCCAACGGCTGCGGCAAATCCAATGTAATCGACGCGGTGCGCTGGGTGTTGGGCGAGGCTTCGGCCAAGCAGCTGCGCGGCGAGAGTATGCAGGACGTGATTTTCAACGGCGCGGCCACCCGCCGCCCCGCGCCGAGGGCTTCGGTGGAACTGGTGTTCGACAACGCCGACCACTCCTTGCAGGGCGCGTGGGGGCAGTATGCCGAGGTGAGCATCAAACGCCAGCTTACGCGCCAGGGAGAATCGACTTATTTTATTAATAATCAAGTGGTTCGCCGCCGCGATATCACCGACCTGTTTTTGGGTACGGGCGTGGGTGCGCGCGGCTATGCGGTGATTGAACAGGGCATGATTTCGCGCATCATCGAAGCGCGGCCGGAGGAGCTTCGCGCCTATATCGAAGAGGCGGCCGGTGTGTCCAAATATAAGGAGCGGCGCAAGGAAACCGAAGGCCGTCTGAAAGACACGCGCGAGCATCTGCAACGCTTGGGCGATTTGCAAAACGAGTTGGCGCGGCAGGTGGAAAAGCTGGAAAAACAGGCCGAAACGGCCGAACGCTACCGCTTTCTCACCGAGCAGCTCAACCGCCAGCAGGATTTGCTCGACTACAGCCAATGGCGGCAGTCGCTCGCCGCCGCCGACAAAGCCACCGCGCAGCATCAGGCTTTGCAGGCACAGCAGGACGAGGCCGCCGCACAAATCCAAACGCTTTCAGACGGCATCCGCGATTTGCAGCAAACCGAGCAGGCGCAGCAGCAGAGTGCACACGATTTGGCCAACCGGCGCGGCGTGTTGCGCGAACAGATTGCCCGCCTCGAAGAGCAAATCCGCCACCGGCAAAACCTGCACCAGCGCATCGAGCGCGACAAGCAGGCGGCGCAGGCGCAGATGCAGCGCATCCGCCAAGAAGAGCAGCAGATTCGCGCTTTGATGGAAGAAAACGACATGGCGTTTGAAGAGCGGCAAACCGAGTTGGCCGAACTGGCGATGCAGGTGGCCGAACACGAAGAAAGCCTGCCCGCGCTGGAAGAAGCCCAAGCCGCGCTTAACGCCGCCTACCAGTCGCAACACGACGAAGCCGCGCGGCTCAAACGCGAGCTGGCCTTGAAACAGCAGCAGCTTGCCCACGCGCAGCAAACCCTGCGCCGCCACGAAGAGCGCAAAGGCCGTCTGAACGCCGAAAGCCAAGCCCTCAACCTGCCTGATGCGGCCGACACCGCCGCCGCGCAGGAAGCCGCCGCGCTGTTGCAAAGCCGGCAGGAACATTACGAAGAACAGATTGCCGCCGCCGAACAGCGTTTGACCGCCGCGCGGCAGGCTTTTCAGACGGCCTCAACCCGTTTCCAAGCCCTGCAACAGCAGTCCATCACGCTGCAAGCGCAGCAGCAGGCCATCTCGCAGCTTTTGGCGCAGCAGGAAACCGCCGACTTCTGGCCGCACACCGCCCACGCCGACGCGCCGCAGCTGTGGCAGCACATCCAAGCCCCGCAGGAATGGCGGCACGCTCTGGGCGCGGTGTTGGCCGAACGCCTGCACGCCCGCGCCGTACCCGACAGCTTCGCGCCGCCCGCGCCGCTGCCGCAGGGCGGCGCCGCCTGGTTTTCAGACGGCCTCACGGGCGGCGTGAAAAAATCCCTGCCCGCGCAAGCCCTGCTCAACCAAATCCAAGCGCAGCCGCCGTTTCAGACGGCCTTGCATCATTGGCTCGACGGCGTGTTGTGCGCCCCCAGCCTCGATTACGCCCTCGCGCACCAAGCCGATTTGGGCGGCGGCCAAATCTGGCTCACGCCCGAAGGCCACCAAATCGACAAAGTCAGTGTACTGCTTTACGCCCCCGACACGCAGGAAAACCTGATGGCGCAGAAAGCGCGTTTGGACGACATCGCCGCCGCGCTGGACACCCTCGCGCCCGAATTGGAACACGCCCGCGCCGCGCAGCAGCAAGCCCAAGCGCAAGCCGAACAAGCCGAGTCGCAACACCGCAGCCTGATTGGGCAGCAGCAACAGCACAGCCGCGAACACAGCCGCGCCCAACAGCGCGCCGCCGAGCTGCTCGCCCGCACCAACCAAGGCCAAATCCGCCGCGAACACATCGAGCGCGAGCTTGCCCAAATCGAAGAAGAAGCCACCGTGCTGGCACACAGTTCAGACGGCCTCGAAGACGACATTGCCACGCTGGCCGAAGCCGCCGCCGAACTCGAAACCCAGCAGCAACACGCCGCGTCCGAACGCCAAGCGCAGCAAGGCCATTTGAAACAGGCGCAGCTTGCCCTTTACGAAGCCAACCGCCGCTACGGCCTGGCCGAAGTCGCCGTGCACAAGCTCCAACAGCAGCAGCAAAACCACCAAGCGCAAATCCTGCGCCTGCAAGAGCAGGCCGAAGAATGGCAGGAGCGCCAACAAGAGCTTGCCCTTGCCTACGAAACCGAAATGCAGGGCGACGAACAGCACATTCAGCTTGAACACTTGGGAGAAGCCGTGCATACGCTCGACGAAGAATACGCCGAGTTGCAAAGCGCCTTGGCCGACACGCAGGCGCAAGGCCGCGAACAATACGCGCAGCTGCAAGCCGCGCAAACCAAGCTGCCGCAGCTTCAGGCCGCCACCCAAACCGCCCTGTTGCAGCAGCAGGAAGCCCTGCTCAACGCCAAACGTTTCCACCAAAACCTTACCGAACGCGGCGCGGATTTGGACGCACTCGAAGCGTCGGCCAAAGAAGCAGGCCGTCTGAACATCCAAAACAGCCAAATCGCCGACACCGCCCGCCAAATCGAAGCCCTCGGCGCGGTCAACCTCGCCGCATTACAGGAACTCGAAGACGCACGCGAGCGCGACGGCTACTACCGCAGCCAAAGCGAAGACGTGCAAAACGCCATCGCCCTGCTGGAAGAAGCCATCGCCCAAATCGACGGCAAAACCAAAGAACGCTTCAAAGCCACTTTCGACGCGGTCAACGAAAAAGTGCAAACCTTCTTCCCCACCCTGTTCGGCGGCGGCGAAGCCGCGCTGCACATGATAGGCGACGATTTGCTCACCGCCGGCGTGTCCATCATGGCGCGCCCGCCCGGCAAGAAAAACAGCACCATTCACCTGCTCTCCGGCGGCGAAAAAGCCCTCACCGCCATGAGCCTCGTGTTCGCCCTGTTCAGCCTCAACCCCGCCCCCTTCTGCCTGTTGGACGAAGTGGACGCGCCGCTCGACGACGCCAACACCTCGCGCTTTTGCAAGCTCGTCAAAGAAATGAGCGCGCAAACCCAGTTCCTCTACATCTCGCACAACCGCCTCACCATGGAAATGGCCGAACAGCTCGTCGGCGTAACCATGCAGGAAAAAGGCGTGTCGCGCATCGTGGCCGTCAATATCCAAGAAGCCCTGAAAATGGCAGAGAGCGCGTAGGGCGCATGGACGCAAAAAGGCCGTCTGAAACCCCCGTTTCGGTTTTTCAGACGGCCTTTCTTTATCTGACTATGCTTTCAGACGGCCTACGCCTTACCCTGCCTAAAAACCCAATCCAACACCGGCGCGATGTTGTAGGCGTATTTCCATGTCGAAGTGTGTCCCGACGCGCCGCCCGCGTTGGCTTCGGCGGCGGTTTTGAACACCGTACCTTTGGCAAAGGCGACGAAATTCACATTGGCGTTTTGCGCGGCGATTTTGTCGAAGGCCGTCTGAAACTTGTCGACCGGCCATTGCGCGTCCCAATCGTCGGCGCGGGCGACTTTTGCGCCGAAGGCGGCGAGGTTTTCGGTGATGGCGATTTCGCCCGGGTAGGCCTTGGCATACGTATTTTGTAAACAAATCTGAACAAAACTTAGCGAAAACAATGCAGAGCAAGTATAATCTCTATTGTTTTCCAACCTTACCAACCATCAAGGATGCTCCTAATGAAACACCCGAAAAGCCGTCCCACCCTGCTTGCGCTGGCACTGATGCCGCTGTTTGCCTTTGCCGAAGACGAAGCCGTGTTGGACACCGTTACCGTCACCGGTACGAAATCCGCCTCCCTCAACCAAGGCTATTCCACCGACGGCACATATGCGCCGCTGGGCATCGGCATGACCCTGCGCGAAACGCCGCAAAGCGTGAGCGTAACCACCTCCAAACAAATGGAAGACTGGAAGCTCGACAGCCTGCGCAAAGTGATGGAGCAGACCAACGGCGTCACCGTGAAAAGCGGCAGCGGCGGCAGCGACCGCTATGCCGGCCTGCACTCGCGCGGCATGGAAGTGAAAAACTTCCAGATGGACGGCGTGCCCTACCGCAGCTCCGGTTTCAGCAAAGACTCGTGGGCTGGCTGGGGCGGCGTGGACACCCGCGCGCTCGACCGCGTGGAAGTGCTGCGCGGCGCGTCCGCCCTCTTGGGCGGCACGGGCGATCCCTCCGCACAAGTGAGCCTGGTGCGCAAACGTCCCACCAAAGACTTCAAAGCCGAAATCGGCACCGAAATCGGCAACCACAGCCGTTGGGGCGTAAACGGCGACGTTTCAGGCAGCCTGAACGCCGAGGGCAGCCTGCGCGGACGCATTGTGGCCGGACACGAGCGCAGCGGCTATCAAATTGAAGACGCGAAAATGCGCAACAGTAGCCTCTATGCCGTTGCCGAATGGGATGCCGCCCCCGCCACCACCCTCTCCGTCGGCACCCAGCTGCAAAACCGCCGCGAAACCGACACCCCCATCTTCCTGCCCACCGCCTACGACAGCGAAGGCTACCCGCTGAAAAACGAAATCAGCCGCCACGCCAACAATTCGCCCAAAGGCACATCCTACAAATACAGCAGCCGCAACGTGTTCGCCGAAGTACGCCACCGCTTTTCGCCCGACTGGAAAACCAAGCTCGAATACAACTGGACGCGCAACACCATACACGACCGGCAGGGCTACGCGGCAATGAAAACCGACCACAACACCCGCCAAATCGACCTGCTCGAAACCGATTCGAGCGAAAAAAGCACCACCCACAGCTTCGCCGCCTCGGTAGACGGCAAATACAACCTTCTCGGCCGCAAACACGACATCCTGTTCGGCATCAGCGGCTTCGACACCAAAAACCGCGCCCCCAGCCGCTTTGCCCGTTACGACAACGCCTTCGGCCTGCACGACTTTCTAAACAACCGCAGCCTGCGCCCGGCCAACCCCGTACCCGACGCGGAATACACCGCCGACGACGACATCCGCGCCCGCCAGTTCGGCGGCTACTTCGCCACCCGCTTCCGCCCCGTCGAACGCCTTGCCCTGATCGGCGGCGCGCGCTACAGCCGCATCACCATGCAAAAAGCCGAACACGTCGCGGGCACAAACGAAAAAGTAACCCGCAGCAAAGCCACCCCCTACATCGGCGCCGTGTTCGACCTGAGCGAAAACCTCTCCGCCTACACCAGCTACGGCACATCGTTCGAACCCGTGTTCGAGCGCGGCAAAGACGGCAAATTCCTCAAACCCACTACCGGCCGCAACATCGAAATCGGCCTCAAAGGCGAATTTTTCGACCAACGCCTCAACGTCTCCGCCGCCCTCTTTGACACCCGCAAAAACGGCATGGCCAAATACGTAGAAAGCGGCGACTACTACGTTTCCGAAGACAACATCCGCACACGCGGCTTTGAAACCGAAGCCGCCGGCCGCATTAACGACAACTGGTTCGTCAGCGCAGGCTACACCGTGCAAAACCGCAAAGGCGGCGAAGACTCCTACGAAGCCGATTTGCCGCGCCACCAAATCAAACTCGCCACCACCTATGATTTGAACGAGCGTCTCACCCTCGGCGGCAGCCTGCGCTGGCAGAGCAAAACCAGCAACATCAACAAAAGCGCGCTGGCCGACGAAAACGAC
>CAMURX010000058.1 GCA_947097615.1 uncultured Neisseria sp.
CAGGGTGATGTAGTCCGCGCCGTGGGTTTCGGCCAGCAGGGCGGCTTCGAGCGGGCTGGGGTAGACCGTGCCGCGCGCGTTGCGCAGGGTGGCGACGTGGTCGATGTTGACGCCTAAGAGCATGGGGATTCCTTTTTTGGTGGTTGGTCGGATTCGGCGGCCGCACTTCAACTTTGTTGGCGTTTCGGTTTCAGACGGCCTTAACGGGTTTGAGGCCGTCTGAAAAGGGTTTTCCCGTTCAGACGGCCTTTTTGCTGCTTTGGTTTTTTTCAGACGGCCTTAGCATTTGCAAAGCAGGAAACATAAAACCGCGTGCATCGCTGGGCGGCACAGCCTACTGATGAGACCGTTCCCCTTTTCGCGGGGATAACGTTTCTGAAAGCACCCTGCCCTACTTTGCCGCTTTGGCGACGCGCCGCCAGTGGTGCAGCAGGGGTTCGGTGTAGCCGTTGGGCTGTTCGGTGCCTTTGAAGACGAGGTCGCAGGCGGCGAGGAAGGCGGGGGAGGTGTCGAAGCGTCCGGCCATCGGGGTGTAGGCGGGGTCGCCTGCGTTTTGCCGGTCGACAACGGCGGCCATGCGTTCGAGGGCGGCGCGCACTTCGGCGGCGGAAACGATGCCGTGCAGCAGCCAGTTGGCGATGTGCTGGCTGGAAATGCGTAAGGTGGCGCGGTCTTCCATCAGGCCGACGTTGTGGATGTCGGGCACTTTGGAGCAGCCGACGCCCTGTTCCACCCAGCGCACGACGTAGCCGAGGATGCCCTGGCAGTTGTTGTCGAGTTCCTGCCGTTTTTCTTCGTCGCTCCAATTGGTGTCGGCGGCGACGGGGATGGCGAGCAGGTCGGGCAGGTAATCGGCGGCGGGGCGGGCGGCCAGTTCGCGCTGTACGTCGAAAACGTTGACCTGATGGTAATGCAGGGCGTGCAGGGTGGCGGCGGTGGGCGATGGCACCCAGGCGGTGGTGGCGCCGGATTTGGGGTGGCTGATTTTTTGTTTGAGCATTTCGGCCATCAAATCAGGCATCGCCCACATACCTTTGCCGATTTGCGCTTTGCCGCTCAGGCCGCATTGCAGGCCGGTTTGCACGTTGCCCGCTTCGTAGGCGGCGATCCAGCGGCTGGTTTTCATGTCGCCTTTGCGGATCATGGCGCCGGCGTGCATGGAGGTGTGCATTTCGTCGCCGGTGCGGTCGAGGAAGCCGGTGTTGATGAAGACGGTGCGGTCGGCGGCGGCGCGGATGCAGGCGGCGAGGTTGGCGGAGGTGCGGCGCTCTTCGTCCATGATGCCCATTTTGAGGGTATGGCGCGGCAGGCGGCAGAGGTCTTCGATGGCGGCGAAGAGTTCGTCGGCAAAGCGCACTTCTTCGGGGCCGTGCATTTTGGGTTTGACGATGTACACGGAGCCGCTGCGGCTGTTTTTGTTTTCGCTGCGTGCAAAATCAAAGGGAGCGGTGAGGGCGGTAATGACGCCGTCGAGGATGCCTTCGGGGATTTCGTTGCCTTTCGCGTCGAGCACGGCGGGGGTGGTCATCAGGTGGCCGACGTTGCGGATGAAAAGGAGCGAGCGGCCGGGCAGGGTGAAGCTGCCGCTGCCGTCGGGCTTGGTGTATTGGCGGTCGGGGTTGAGGCGGCGGACGAAGGTTTTGCCGTTTTTCTCGACGGTTTCTTCCAGTGTGCCGCGCATCAGGCCGAGCCAGTTGGCGTAGACAAGGGCTTTGTCTTCGCCGTCGACAGCGGCGACGGAGTCTTCGCAGTCCATGATGGTGGAGAGGGCGGCTTCGAGGACGATGTCTTTGATGCCTGCGGGGTCTTGGCTGCCGATGGGGCTGGTTTTGTCGATGAGGATGTCGATGTGCAGGCCGTTGTGCAGGAAAAGGAGCGAGGTGGGCGCGGCTTCACTGCCGTTGTAGCCGGCGAAGAGTTCGGGGGTTTTGAGGCCGGTTTCGCTGCCGTTGATCAGGCGTACTTTCAGACGGCCTGCGCTGACGTAATACAGGGCGGCGTCTTTGTGGCTGCCGTGTTCGAGGGGCAGGCTTTGGTCGAGGAAATCGCGGGCGAAGGCGATAACGGCTTCGCCGCGCTGCGGGTTGTAGGTTTTGCCGGGGGCGAGGCTGCCGCTTTGGTCTATTGCGTCTGTGCCGTAGAGGGCGTCGTAGAGGCTGCCCCAGCGGGCGTTGGCGGCGTTGAGGGCGTAGCGGGCGTTGTTGATGGGGACGACGAGCTGGGGGCCGGCCTGTTCGGACAGTTCGCGGTCGACGTTTTGCGTGGCGATTGTGAAGGGGGCGGGTTCGTCGGCAAGATAGCCGATGTCTTTGAGGAAGGCGTGGTAGGCCGCGGCGTCGCTGAGGCCGTGTTCTTTGTGCCATTGGTCGATTTTGGCTTGGATTTCGTCGCGTTTTGCCAAGAGTTCGCGGTTGCGCGGGGCGAAGCGTCCGACGAGTTCGGCAAAGCCCTGCCAGAAGGCTTCGGCCTGAACGTCGGGATGGTTCGCCAGAAGGTTTTCGCTGATGAAACGGTAGAGATGGGAGTCGATTTGCAGACCGGCTGCGGGGATGTAGCTGTACGCCATGTTGGTTCTCCTAAAACGGTTTTTCTTATGGATGCCGCGTTGCCGCAGCACGGCGTAACCTTAACAGTTTTTTGCAGACGAGAAAAGGCCGTCTGAAAACGCGGCGGCGCTTTCAGACGGCCTCTGCCGTTTGGCTTTAGCCGCGCCAGTAGTTGTTGGCGGCAGCGATGGTTTGGAAGTTGATGGCGATTACCTGCGAGGCGGCGGTGAGGCTGTCGGCATCATTGGCATAAACCGAACGCAGCTTTTTCAGCACTTCGACATCGGGCTGGGTGGTTTTCACGCCGCGGCGGCTGAGGGTAACGGCCAGTTCGAAACCGGCCTGCGGCGTGTCGGTGATAAGGGTGGTGAGCCAGGGTTGGTCGCTCATTTTTGTGTCCTTTTATATATGGTTATTGTGAAAAGAAAGCCCGCGCGGGGCGCTGCTGCGGCCTTGGTGCGACGGGGAAACTGCCCCGCCGCTGCCGCAAAAGGCCGTCTGAAACGGGTTTCAGACGGCCTCGATACCTGAATCCGGCTTACTTCGCGGCCACCAGCTCCTGCAATTCGCCCGCTTCGTACATTTCCTGCAAAATGTCCGCACCGCCGACGAATTCGCCGTTGACATAAAGCTGCGGGATGGTCGGCCAGTCGCTGTATTCCTTAATACCTTGGCGCACTTCGGGGTTTTCCAACACGTTAACGGTAACGTATTGCGCACCAGCCGCGTTCAGCAGCTGCACCGCGCGCGAAGAAAAGCCGCACTGCGGAAACTGCTTGGTACCCTTCATAAACAGCACGATGGGATGTGTGGTAACCACTTCTTTGATTTGCTCTTGAATGCTCATGTTTGATGTTCCTTAAAAAACCGTTGGCGAAAAACGGCGGCATTATACGCGCCATTTTGATGAATTTGAAACGAATGTTTCAGCCGCCGCGCGGAACGGCTAAAATGCCGCCTTTTTCCGAGCACGCCGCCCGCCTCCTCATGATCGAACTGAAAAACCTCACCCTGCAACGCGGCAGCAAACTGCTGCTCGACTGCGCCAGCCTCACCATCGCCCCCGGCAAACGCGTCGGCCTGATCGGCCGCAACGGCAGCGGCAAATCCAGCCTGTTCGCCCTGATAAAAGGCGAAATCGCGCAGGATAGCGGCGACATTGTCCTGCCGCCGCACTGGAAAACCGCCTCCGTCGCCCAGGAAACCCCCGCCCTCGACACCTCCGCGCTGGATTACGTTTTGCAGGGCGACAAAGAATTGCAGGCTTTTCAGACGGCCTTGGCAGAAGCGCAAGCGCAAAACGACGGCATGAAGCAGGCCGAATACCACGCCAAACTTGAAGAAATCGACGCCTACACCGCCCCCGCCCGCGCCGCCAAACTCCTCAGCGGCCTCGGTTTTGCCCAAGAAGAACACGTCCGCCCGGTCAAATCCTTTTCCGGCGGCTGGCGCATGCGGCTCAACCTCGCGCAAGCCCTGATGTGCCGCGCCGACCTGCTGCTGCTCGACGAACCCACCAACCACCTCGATTTGGAAACCGTCCTCTGGCTGGAAAACCACCTCTCCGCCCTGCCCTGCACGCAAATCATCATCTCCCACGACCGAGACTTCCTCAACGCCGCCACGACCCAAACCGTCGAACTCTCCGGCCGCAAACTCACCCTCTACGGCGGCAACTACGACTTCTACCAAAGCGAACGCGCCCGCCGCCTCGCCCAACAGCAGGCTGCCTACGCCAAACAGCAGGCACACATCAAACACCTGCAATCCTTTATCGACCGCTTCAAAGCCAAAGCCACCAAAGCCGTGCAGGCACAAAGCCGCATGAAAGCCCTCGACCGGCTCGAACGCATCGCCCCCGCCCACCTCGACAGCGGCTTCTCCTTCCGCTTCGACACCCCCGAACACCTGCCCAACCCCCTGCTCAAACTCGAAAAAGCCGATCTCGGCTACAACGGCGAAACCATCCTGCGCGGCATCTCCCTCTCCCTCGAAAGCGGCGCCCGCTACGGCCTTTTGGGCGTCAACGGCAGCGGCAAATCCACCTTCATCAAAACACTGGCCGGCAGCCTGCCCCTGATTGCGGGCGGCATCGTCCGCGCCGAAAAACTCAACATCGGCTACTTCGCCCAACACCAGCTCGACACCCTGCGCCCCGACCAAAGCCCCCTGTGGCACATCCAAACACTCTCCCCCGAAGCCAAAGAACAAGACATCCGCAACTTCCTCGGCGGCTTCAACTTCACCGGCGATGCCGCCCTGCAAAACACCGCCCCCTTCTCCGGCGGCGAAAAAGCCCGCCTCGCCCTCGCCATGCTCGTCTGGCAGAAACCCAACCTCCTCCTGCTCGACGAACCCACCAACCACCTCGACCTCGACATGCGCCACGCCCTCACCCTCGCCCTGCAAAGCTTCCAAGGCGCACTCATCACCGTCTCCCACGACCGCAGCCTGCTCGAAGCCACCACCGACAGCTTCCTCCTCATCGAAGAAGGCCGTCTGAAAACCTTCGACGGCGATTTGGAAGACTACCGCCGCTACCGCCTCGCCCGCGAAAACGCCGCCGCGCCCGCCGCGTCCGCGCAAAACCAAAACCGCAAAGACAGCAAACGACTCGAAGCGCAAATCCGCCAGGAAAAAGCCAAACGCGGCAAACCCCTGCAACAGAAAATCGACCAAGCCGAAAAAGAAATCGCCGCCCTCAGCGAAATTCAGACGGCCTGTGAAGCATTTTTGGCACAGGAAAACGCCTACAACGAAGACAACAAAGGCAAATTGCAGCAAACCCTTAGCCAACTGGCGCAAACCAAAGTAAAATTAGGACAAATGGAAGAAAACTGGCTTGCTTGGCAGGAAGAACTTGAAAACATCCTGCTCGCCGTCGAAGAAGAACTACGGGGAATATCCGAATGACGAAACGAAACACCATGAAACCCAGCACCCTCACCCTCACCCTCACCCTCACCCTTGCCGCCGCCGCATTCTCCGGCGCGGCCGAAGCCAAAGTCTACGAATGCAGCGTCGGCGGCGTTACCGTCTACACCTCCCGCCCCTCCCCCAGCTGCCGCGCGTCCGACCTACCCAAAATCGGCAGCTATTCCAGCCTGCCCGTCCCGCGCAGCGCGCCGCAGCAGTTTGCCGCCCGCCAAGACACCCCCAATGCGACAAGGCATGTTTCCGTCAACAAAGCCTCTGCGGCCCCCGTACGCAACGCCCCGCCCCTGCAAGCCGCCGACGCCGCCCTTCTGCCCCGCCCCTCCGGCAGCAGCGGCCGCCGCACCATCTTGGAACAGGAGCTGGCCAACGAGCGCCAAGCGCTCAATCTGGCGCAAAACGAACTGAGCGCCGCCCGCGCCCAGAAAAACCAAAACCGCGCCAGCCAGCTCACCGCCAGCATCCAAGACCGCCAGCAAAACATCCAGGCGCTGCAACGCGAACTGAGTAGAATGTAAAACCCGTCTTTCAGACGGCCTCCAACCTCCGAAGCCCCTCCGCCTCGGAGGTTTTCCCTATCCGACAGATTCCGCAGAAAATAAAAACCTCCACGCGAAAGGCCGTCTGAAACCGCACGGCGCGGGCATCGTGCAGAGCGTGCCGCCACAGCGGCGTTCCCGTTCCATACGATGCCTGCCGTGTTTTTGCCTACCGAAGGCCGTCTGAAAGCCCCAATCCGCTTTTAAATTCATTGAAGCCCCGCTTTCAGAAACGTCATTCCCGCGTAGGCGGGAACGGCCTGTATAATCCGCCGTTTCCCATTCCGCCGAAAACCCGTCATGTCCAACCAAAGACTCATCTACGGCTTTCACGCCGTTAACGCCCGCCTGTGGCAAAACCCCAAATCCCTTACCGAACTCTACATCCAAGAGGGCAAAAACGATGCCCGCACGCGCGAAGTGTTGGAAAAAGCCGCCGCCGAAAACGTGCGCGTGCATTTTGCCGATGCCGCGCGGCTGGATGCCATCGCCAAAGGCGCGCGCCATCAGGGCGTAGCCGGTTTTATCAATGCCTCGAAAAACCATGCCCACCTTGAAGACGTGCTGGAAAACCTAAGCGAGCCGCCGCTTCTGCTCATCCTCGACGGCATCACCGACCCGCACAACCTCGGCGCGTGCCTGCGCACCGCCGACGCAATGGGCGTGCACGCGGTCATCGCGCCGAAAAACAAAAGCGCGGGGCTGAACGCCACCGTGAGCAAAGTCGCCTGCGGCGCGGCCGAAACCGTACCCTACATCACCGTCACCAACCTCGCCCGTACCCTGCGCGAGTTGAAAGAATACGGCATCTGGATAGTTGGCACGGATATGGGCGGTGAAGCCGATTTGTACCATGCCGACCTGCCCGACAGCATTGCGTGGGTGATGGGCAACGAGGGCGAAGGTATGCGCCGCCTCACGCGCGAACACTGCGATATGCTGGTATCGATACCGATGTTCGGCACAGTGGAAAGCATGAATGTGTCCGTCAGCGCGGGCATGGTATTGAGCGAAACGCGGCGGCAACGGGTGTTGAAAACGCCGGAACGCGGTTGAGACGCTGCCCAAGGCCGCCTGAAAACAGCAAAGAGGCCGTCTGAAAGATTCAGACGGCCTCATGCCAAACCCTTGCCCTGCACTGCTCCGCCAATCCACGAAGAAAGATACCGTTTCCGAACCACAAAGGCCGTCTGAAAACATTCAGACGGCCTCTTTGCATTCCGGCCAAACGGGCTTTCAGACGGCCTCCACGCCAAACCCTTACCCTGCACTGCTACGCCAATCCGTGCAGACAGACATTATTTCCAAACCGCAAAGGTTGTCTGAAAAAACGATAAAACGATAAAAGACCGTCTGAACGTTTTTAGACGGTCGCAAAGAAAGCGCTCCCGTTCCGTATCGGCGTTCTGCTCCCCCACTCCGACCAGCCGCCGCCGAGGGCTTTGTAAAGGCCGAGGGCGGCTTGTGCGCGTGCCAGTTGCGAGCGGATCAGGTTTTCGCGCGCTTCCTGCGCGGCCAGTTCGGCTTTCAGGGCGCTGTCGAGGGTGACGCTGCCGTGGCGGAACAGTTTGCCGCTGTCGGCGGCCTGTTGGGCAGACTGCCGCGCGGCGTCGGCGAGCAGGGCGTTTTGCCGCGTCAGGGCGGATTGTCCCTGATAGGCGGTGTCGACTTCGCCCAGAGCGGTGAGGAGGGTTTGGTCGTAGCGCAAAAGGGCGGTTTGTAGGCGGGCGTCGGCGGCCTGTATGTTGGCGCTGATGCGGCCGTTGGTGAACAGCGGCAGCTGTATGCCGACGGAAACCAGGCTGTTCCAGCCTTTCAGGTCGCTGCTGTCAAGGTCGATGCGGCCGCTTTGGCCGAGGAAGCGGATGGAGAAACGCGGCAGCAGGTCGGCTTTGGCGGAGGCAAGTTTTGCCGCGTAGGCGCGCACTTCGGCAGCGGCGGCGCGCAAGTCGGGGCGACGTTCGAGCAGCCCTTGCGGCGTTTGGCCGGACGGGGCGTCGGGCTGCTTGGCCAGCGCGTCGGTGCTGCTGTCGGGTAGGACGAAATCCTGCGGCACTTGTCCGGTGAGCACGGCGATGGCGCGCACTTGGGCGGCGTATTCTGCGGCGATGGTGCTTTGTTTGGCCTGCGCCGAGGCAAGGGCGGATCGGGCTTGGGCAACTTCGGCGTCGGTGACGTGCCCTGCTTTGAAGCGGCCTTGCAGGTAGCGCAGCATTTTTTCCAGCACGGCAACGCTGTCGGCGGCGGTTTTCAGACGGCCTTGCGCGGCACGGGCTTGGAAATAATGGTCGGCAGTGTCGGCGGCGGCCAGCAGCCGTGCGCCGTACACGGCTTCCTGCCGCCCGAGGGCGGCGTGGCGGGCGGCGTCGGCGTCGCTGCGTTTTTGCCCGAAGATGTCGGGCTCCCACGAGGCGGCAAAGCCCGCGCCCGCCATTTTGCCGCGCGCGGAAAATCCGTCTTCGGCCAGAGCGCCCGCCTGTGGCAGACGCGACAGGTTCTGCCGCAGGTTTTCGTCAAGCGGGTTGGCGCTACCGCCGCGCCCCAAAGCCGCCAACGCCGCCGCACCGGCCGTCGGGCCGAGGTCGGCCCGTGCCAGTTGGGCGACGGCGCGTGCTTCGTTCAGGCGGCTTTGCGCGATTCTGATGTCGAAATTCTGCGCCAACGCACGCTCTATCAGGCTGTCGAGCACGGGATCGCGCCACTGCCGCCACCAAACGGCAATGTCGGCGCTGCCGTGCGCGGCTTGGTTTTGGCTGAAATGCTCGGGCAGACGGATGCCGCTGTCGGCGGCAATATCGATATTGCGGCAAGCACAAAGCAGAAGGGCGGCGCAGAGCGCGGCGGCAAACAGTTTGGGTTTAAACGTGGGCATGGCAGGTTTCCTTTCGGATATCGGGGAGGCCGTCTGAACAGGTTTCAGACGGCCTTTCAGCTTGAAAAACGAGCGCGTCGCGGGTCGGCATACTGCATTATGCGGGCTACGCTTGCGTGGGCTCTTTAAATTTCCTGACGCAGATTGTTGCGTTCGATGTCGGCAATGGTTTGGTTGATAATAAGGCCGTCTGAAAGATGGGTTTCAGACGGCCTTTGTGAAGAAAGGCGTCCGAAAGGGGAAAACAAGGGTTTCAAGCCGTCTTTAACCGTGTGCGGCGCGTGGCGAAACACCCTACCCATGTAGGCTACGCTTGCTGCACATTCATCCGCGCATACCATATTTTTTTATAGTCGATTAAAATAAAAATGAGACAAGGCGGCGAGCCGCAAGGCGTACAGGTAGTACGT
>CAMURX010000059.1 GCA_947097615.1 uncultured Neisseria sp.
GTCGCCCGCACCGGCTACACCGGCGAAGACGGCGTGGAAGTGATTCTGCCCGGCAGCGAAGCCGTAGCCTTCTTCAAAGCATTGCAGCAGGCCGGCGTGAAACCCTGCGGCCTCGGCGCGCGCGACACCCTGCGTATGGAAGCGGGCATGAACCTCTACGGCAACGATATGGACGACGACGTGAGTCCGCTCGAAGCCGGCATGGGCTGGACAGTGGATTTGAAAGACGAAGCGCGCGACTTCGTCGGCAAAGCGCCGCTCTTGGCGTTGAAAGAAAAAGGCGTGGCGGTGAAACAAGTCGGCCTGCTGCTCGCCAAAGGCGGCGTGCTGCGCGACCATATGGAAGTCGTTACCGACGCAGGACGCGGCATCACCACCAGCGGCGTGTTCTCGCCCAGCCTCAAACAATCCATCGCCATCGCCCGTGTGCCCAAAGATTTCGACGGCGACGCGGCCAAAGTGATCATGCGCGGCAAAGAGTTTGACGTGCGTGTGTTGAAGCTGCCGTTTGTACGCAACGGGCAAAAGCAGTTTGATTAAGGATTGTTGATAGCGAAGAGGCCGTCTGAAAACCCTGTTTCGGGCTTTTCAGACGGCCTTTTTGTATTCTGTTCTCCAATCTGCGGAATACTGATATTCAGACGGCCTTAGGGGCTGTTGACAATCAGCCTTGTGGCGGTGTTTTGGTAAAAATCCGCGCCTGCCGCGTCAAAAATGCTCGCAAGATGTCCAATCTTGCTGTGCTTTTTTCCTTGCATCCGCGAATTTTTCCTCAAAAAACCGCTTCGCAAGCTGAATGTCAACAGCCCCTAGGGCGCATGATCACCATATGCCGTTCCGCTTCGAGCATGGGGACATGGAGTTTTTCCACTTTCACCACTTCGATGTTGTCGGGGAGTTGTTCGATTTCTTCGTAGGGGTAGACGCCTTTCATGGCCGCCCAGTAGCCGTTTTCGCCGAGCAGGTGGCGGGTGAGGGCGGCGAAGTCGCGCAACTCGGCAAAGGCGCGGCTGGTGACGACGTTGGCTTTTTTGTCGTGCATGGCTTCGACGCGGCCGGAGGCGACGGTGATGTTTTTCAAACCCAGTTCGATGGCGGCCTGTTGCAGGAAGGCGGTTTTTTTGGTGTTGGCATCGAGCAGGGTGATGGGCAGATCGGGGCGGCAGATGGCGGCGGGGATGCCGGGCATGCCGCCGCCCGAGCCGACGTCGGTCATGGAGGACGCGCCTTCTATATAAGGCAGCAGGGTGAGGCTGTCGAGGATGTGGTGGCTGATGACGCGGCTCTCGTCGCGCAGGGCGGTGAGGTTGTAGGCGGCGTTCCATTTGCCCAAAAGGGCGGCGTATTCGAGCAGCAGGAGCTGGCGGGCGGGGTCGAGGGCGATGCCCATTTCGGCCAGTCCGGCTTGCAGTTTTTGTTTGTTGTCCATGCTTGTGTCCTGATCAAGGAGAGGCCGTCTGAAAGCGGTGTTTCTGTCTTTTCAGACGGCCTTTGTCGGCGGATTCGCGGTTTATTTGAGCACGACACGTATCCAGTGGTTGACCCAGCGGCGCTGGTTTTTGGCGATGGCCGCTTCGGGCGGGTTGTCGGCATGCTGCGGCGCTTGGGCGTGTTTGAAAACCTCGGGCAGCGGGGTGTTTTTCACTGCGGGATAAACCCACATTTCGCCGGGAATCGCTTTTTGCACGGCGGGGCTTTGCAGGTATTGCACGAGTTTGGCCGCCAGCTCAGGCTCTTGCGCGCCGCCAAGCACCGCCGCGCCTTCCACCTGGCGGAACACGCCGCCTTTGAGGAACAGGTTGGCCGTGGGCGGCGTGCTGTATTTTCCTTTGCCGTAGTGCACTTCGGCGGCGGGGCTGGACGCGTAGCTGACGACGATGGGACGCGCGCCGCCGTTTTGCGTGAATTCGGTGTAATAAGCCTCGCTCCAGTCTTTGGTGATTTTCACGCCGTTGGCGCGCATTTTCGCCCACCAGTCAAACGCCTGCTTTTCGCCCAAGCCCTGAATGTTGGCGAGCAGAAAACCCAGTCCGGCGCTGGACATACCCGGATTGGGCACGGCCAGCAGGTTTTTATACTGCGGCTTGGACAAGTCGTCCAAAGTCTGCGGCAGCGGCAGCTTGTGTTCGGCAAACCAGGATTTGTCGTAATTGAGCGTGATGTAGCCCGAGTCCACCGCCAGCGCGTGCGGCAGACTTGCGTTCACGGCGGCGGAAGCGGGCTGGCTCGGCGCGAGTATGCCGCTTTCGCGGGCTTTGAGCACCGTGGTGCTGTCGAGGCCGTACACCGCGTCGGCAATCGGACGGGCGCGGCTGAGCACCAGTTTGTTCACCATCTCGTTGCCGCTGCCCGCTTTGATTACGGACACCTTCGCATCATTGGCACGCTCGAAGGCAGCAAAAGCGTCTTTGGGCAGGCTGAACGATTTGTGCACCGCCAGCCGTACTTCGGTTTGCGCCTGCACCTGCGCCGACGCGAACAAAAAAGCGACCGCTGCCGCCTGTAAAACCTGTTTCATGCAACATTCTCCGTTTGGTTATAATCGGGCGCGAATGATACCCGCAAAACCGCCATGAATAAAGACACAGAGCCGATTTGGCTGTTTGATCTCGACAACACCCTGCACCGCGCCGACGCGGGCATTTTTTATCTTATCAACCGCCGCATGACCGAATGGCTCGCCGCCGAAATGTGCCTTAATGAAACCGAGGCCGACCGCCTACGGCGGCAGTGGTGGCACGAACACGGCGCGACGCTTTCCGGCCTGCGCCTGCACCGCCCCAAAGCCGACATCGCCGCCTTTTTGCGTTTTTCGCACCCGATGGACGGCATCCTGCCCAAACTCTGCGGCGAAACGGGCGCGGCGCAGGCCTTAGGCCGTCCGAAAGGGCGCAAGGCCGTGCTCTCCAACGCCCCGTCGTTTTATGTGCGCGAACTCGTGTCTGCCCTCGGCCTGAACGGCTTTTTTGCCGCCCTGCTGGGCACGGACGACTGCGGCTACGCCTGCAAACCCGACCCCGCCGCCTATCTCGCCGCCTGTGCCGCCCTGAACGCCGCGCCCGAAAACTGCATCATGGTCGACGACTCCGCCGCCAACCTCGCCGCCGCGAAAAAACTCGGCATGCGTACCGTCTGGTACGGAGAACACGCCCGTTCCCTGCCCTTCGCCGACTGCGCCGCGCACAACATGGACGAGCTGGCGGCATGGGGCGAAAAGGCCGTCTGAAAAGCGCCGCAGGCATTTTCAGACGGCCTCTGTCTGTATAGTGAGTCAAAATAAAAAAGATACAAGGCAGCAAGCTGAAGACAGTACAGATAGTACGGCAAGGCGCAGCAACGCCGTATATTTTTTATTTTGGCTCACTATATCAAAAAGGCCGTCTGAAAACCTTTATGCGGGTTTTCAGACGGCCTTTTACCATACGGGAAACTCAGCCCGTCAGCTGGTGGGTAATCAGTTTTTTCACCGGCGGCAGGTTGTTGCTGACGCGCAGAACGAGGCCGCGCAGCAGTTTGGCGGGGGCGGCTTCGTTGGTGAAGAGTTTCACCATTGCGTTGGTGCCGTGGTAGAGCGGGCGGGTGTTGAGCTGGTGTTTGGCGTTGTAGCGCTCCAAAAGCGAGGCCGCGCCGATGTCCTGGCCGTTTTGTGCCGCCTGCAAAACCAGTCTGCCCAAAATGTCGGCGCTTTCGAGGCCGAGGTTGAAGCCGTGGGCGGTGACGGGGTGCATGCCGACGGCGGCATCGCCGATCAGGGCGGCGCGCGGGGCGTAGAAGCGGCTCGCGTGCACGCCCACCAGCGGGTAGGTGTGCAGCGTGCCGGTTTTTTCCATTTTGCCCAGTTTGAAGTTGAGCTGTTTTTCCAAATCGGCGGCGAGTTCTTCGTCGCTCAGCGCCAGCAGGCTGCCTGCTTTGTCGCTGTCGATGGTAATCACGCAGTTGGTGAGATGCTCTTCCAGCGGCAGAAGGGCGAGGGTGCGGCCGTATTGGAAAAATTCGACGGCGGTGTGGCCGTTGGAGATTTCGTGTTTGAAACGGCAGACGATAACGGTGCGGCCGAAGTCGTGCATATCGGCGGAAATGCCGATTTGGCGGCGGGTTTGCGAGAAACGGCTGTCGGCGGCGACCAGCAGGCGGGCGGTGAGGGTTTCGCCGTTGTCGAGGGTGACATAGGCCTGCGTGTCGGTGGTGCGCGCTTCTTTGACGCCGACGCCCGTCAGCAGGGTAACGTTGTCCTGCTCTTTCACGGCTTCGTAGGCGGCGCGGCGGATGTTGTGGTTGGAAATCAGGTTGCCCAGGCGGTCGGTCGCGCCGCCGCGCGCCTGTTTGGGCTGCGGGAAGTAGAGCTGGTAGGACGACGTGCCGTTCCACACTTTGGCGTCTTTGAGCTGGTAAATCTCGTTTTCCGGCACGCGCTGCCACATGCCCAGCCGCTCCATGATTTCTTTCGACAGATGGGTGAGGGCGATTTCGCGGCCGTCGTAGGCGGGGTTTTCGATGCTCTCAAGCGGCGCTTTTTCGACGATGGTGATGTTGAGGCCGCTGTCGGCTAGGGTGCGGGCGAAGCTCAGGCCGGCAGGGCCTGCGCCGACGACGATAATGTCGGAATGCTGGTTCATTCTGGTTCTCCTTGGTTATACGGCGGAATTTGCGCGTGAAAGTTTCATCTGAAATTCCGCTTTGCAAAACGGCGGCAAGGATAACAAAAAAACGCCGCCCTGTGGCGGCAGTACGGGAAAATTTGGCCTGAATCAAGCGCATCCCTTTCAGACGGCCTTTCTTGCTATACTCCGCCGCCACCGCAACCGATAACAGACAAACAGGAAACCGCCATGTCCGAACTGCGCCCCTATCCCGCCCCGACCTACCGGCAGCGCCTCAAAACCGCCTTCCATTATCTGCTGCCGCAGCTTGCAATTACCCGCACCGCAGGCTGGCTGGCCGAACGCCGCTGGGGCGTGCTCACCCACGCCGTGATCAAAACCTTCGCCGCCTGCTACCAAATCAACATGGCCGAAGCGCAAAAAAGCCGCGCGGCCGACTACGCCAGCTTCAACGAATTTTTCATCCGCCCCCTCAAAGACGGCGCGCGGCCAATAAACGCCGAGCCGCAAACCCTTGTTTTGCCCGCCGACGGCCGCGTCAGCGAAGCGGGCGTCATCGAAGCGGGATGGCTGATACAGGCCAAAGGCCACGATTTCACCGCCCTCGAACTGCTGGCGGGCGACGAAGCGCTGGCCGCAGAATTTTCAGACGGCCTCTTCCTCACCACCTACCTCTCCCCGCGCGACTACCACCGCGTCCATATGCCCTGCGATGCCGCCCTGCGCCGCATGATCTACGTTCCGGGCGAACTTTATTCCGTCAACCCCTTTCTCGCGCAGCACATCCCCAACCTCTTCGCCCGCAACGAGCGCCTGATCTGCGTGTTCGACACCGAGTTCGGCACAATGGTGCAGATACTCGTCGGCGCAACCGTTACCGCCAGCATCAGCACCGTATGGGCAGGCGTTATCAACCCGCCGCGCAGCAAAAGCGTTTTGCAATGGCTCTATCCCGCCGAAGGAGAAGGCGCGGTGCGGCTGGCAAAAGGGCAGGAAATGGGCGCCTTCCGCCTCGGTTCGACCGTTATCAACCTGTTCCCGAAAAACAGCATCTGCCTGAATGGCAGTCTTGTCGCAGGAGCGCCCGTGCGCATGGGCGAAGCTTTGGGCGTGCGCGCGGATGCGGGCTGACACATATATATTAAAGAGAGAAGAGGCCGTCTGAAAACGTTTCAGACGGCCTCTTTCCGCTATGGCGGTAGGGTATCGTGCAGCGGCGTACGCGGTTTTGGGATTCGGGTTTGGCAAAAAACCGCCTGTCGGCTGACAAAATCCGTCATCTGCCAAACTGCGGCTTTATGCCGATACCCTAAAAAGGCAGAAGTGCCGCAAAAATACACCCTTTTGTCATGCCCGTTTTCCGTCGCATGATAAATAGGTGGGAATTTAAAACTAATAAAAACAAATAAATAAATCTGTAATCCGCAAAAAGCAGGCCGTTGGCACGCACCATGCTTGATACATTTCATCCGCAGCAGGCAATAGCCGAAAGGGCAGCCCGCTAAGGAACGAGTTTCAAAAGATATGCGCCAAACGCATTATGGGAATGAAGTAAACAAGACTGCGCCGCATGGGGCGGCAAAGTCGGATTTTGATAAACGGCAATTTTGCCAAACACTAACTGGAGTTAAAACATGAAAGCATTGCAAAAAGGTTTCACCCTGATCGAGTTGATGATCGTTGTCGCCATTATCGGTATCTTGGCCGCTATCGCCCTGCCGGCTTACCAAGACTACATGCAGAAATCTGCTAACAACGCTTGCTTGGGCGAAGCTAAAGCTTGGGTTAACGGTGCTGTTGCCGAAATCGCTACTGACGGTGTTCTGAAAACTGCTTACGCTGCAGCAGCTTGTGACAGTGGTGCCTCTGGTATTGCAGTAGGTGCAACAACTTTGGGTACTACCGCAATTACTTTTAACGCTAAAACCCGTGGTACTGCATCCTTGAAACAAAACACTACTTGCAATCCTGTTACTGCTACTTGCAAACTGGCAGCTGCTACTCCGACTCCGACTCCGTAATATACAAAGTGTGATGAAGCGACCGCTAACCGGCGGTCGCTTTTTAACGTAACTATAACAGAAACAATCGGATTGAACCGGAAATCCGATTTGGTCGGTTTTATCTAAAAGGCGAATCCGGTAAGAGAAAGAAATAAGATGGCAATAAATTATAGGCAATGGGGTTTGGAGCTGGCCATGAAAGCTATGGCAGTCTTTGCTTTGGGCTATTTTTCAATCAGGGTTTTCCATGATTATATTGTTTTTAAGAATTTTACCCTTCTGCTTCTTTTGTTGTCGGAAAGTATTACTCTGCTATTGGTAATTTTTGCCAAGTTTACGGATACGCGGAATTTTTCACCGCTTCCCGTTATTGCTACGATTTCGGGAACTTTCTATTTCTTCGTCATTTCCTTGCATGGCGGTGTCAAGCTGATTCCCGATGAGGCTGCATCGGCTTTATTGTGCATAGCTATTTTCTGGCAGGTGTATTCAAAAATTTATCTCGGACGGAGTTTCGGCCTTCTTCCTGCTTGCCGAACCATTGTCGATACCGGTCCGTACCGTTTGGTAAGGCACCCGATTTATTTCGGTTATTTTCTCGGACATATTTCTTTCTTACTTAACAATTTTTCTCTTTGGAATGTGACGGTGCTGACTTTGATGTATCTGTTCCAATTTCTCCGTATGCATTATGAAGAACAGGTGCTTAGCAAAAACGAGCAATATGTCGAATATAAAAAGCGCGTTAAATATCGGTTTATTCCTTTCGTATTTTAATTAAGTTGCAATAAGGGTTTCTTGAAGTAATTTTATATGATTTGTATGTTCCGTATGAATATTGGTTTTTAAATTGTTGGTGGAGTTGGTTGGATTCCCCATTATTGGCATACTCTTTGCTGAATTATATTACATTAAACCTGTTATTACTGTATTTATGGATAATTTTAGAATGAAGAAAAATAAAAATATCATGCGTGGTTTTACTTTAATCGAGCTGATGATAGTCGTAGCCATTATCGGTATTTTGGCAGCCATCGCCCTGCCTGCCTATCAGGACTATATGCAGAAATCGGCCAATAATGCCTGTTTGGACGAGGCCAAAGGCTTTGTTAATGCGGGCGTGACGGAAATCGGCGCAGACGGCCTGATGACCAATACCTATCAGGTTCATGCCTGCGCGTCGTTTACGCCGCCCGGCAAGCTGACCCAGGGTGCGACTTGGGACCGCACGGAAAGGCTGGAATTTATGCCGCAGGTACGCGGCACGGCGTCCTTGTTGAAGAAAATCGTCTGCACCACCAAAACAGGCGCTTGCGAGCTGGTTGCGCCGTAAGGTAGGGAAGTAAAAAAGGAGCGGTTTGTCCCGCTCCTTTTTTATGCTTTGTTATGGCTGTTTTGTGTCAGTAAACGTCTTTTTCGCCGAATTCCGACACAATGTTCATTTTATCGTCCAAAGCCAGATATTCGCTTTTGTATTTCCCTGCCGCCGCCAAAACATAAAGCCTGCCATGCTGTTGTTCCAAATGGCTCAAATACGATTTTTCTTCAAACAGCATGGTTTCCCTGACGGATCGGTCGCCCTTGGCCAGCGCTGCCAAATCGAGCGGAACATATTGGCCGGTGTCGGTGCGGTATACCCCCACCGGCACGCCGCCCAATGAAGTGAAACCGTCAAGCGGCGTGGGATTGGCTTCCCAGGCGCGGCGGGTAATCACTTCGGTGCGCCCGTAATCGTAAAAAGCCAGCATTTTGGGATGCTCCTGATACAGGGCGTTCAAGCCGTAAACCAAAGCGGCCAGTTGGACGAGGCCGATAACGGCAAAATCGCCGGTTTTTTCCCGTTTGCCTTTCAGGGGGTGGTAAACCAAAAGCGTCAGCAAAGGCCCCAGCACCAAATCCACGGAAACCAAAAGCTGCAAGGCGTGGATGCCGCCGTTTAATCTGAAATGGAAGGAGGGATAAAGAATCTGAAGAATCCAGCATAATGCCAGGGAGAAAATCAATAGGGAGAGAAGAAAGTGGAGCGATGCAGCTTTGATTTTGGCGCGGATAACCGCTTTATCGACAGGAAGTGATTTTTTCATGATTCGTTTTCTTGAAATTATAAATAGGATAAATGGTTTTGCCGGGTAAAAATATCGATTGGCATTTTACACTAAATGCATAGATTTTTCCGCCGCAAAAGGCCGTCTGAAAAGCGTTTGTCGGTTTTCAGACGGCCTTTTGCCGCCCGCCGTTCGGGCGGCGCAGTTTTATTCCACCACAATCTTCGGAAACGCCTTGCTGTAATCTCGGCCTTTGTCGGCCACGGCCAGGGTGATTTGGAAGGCGGCGTCGGTGTAGATTTGCGCCACGGCCGGATGTGCGTCGAAAAGCTGCGCGGCCGATCCGTTGTCCATCGCTTCGCGCACGGCCATTTGCAGGGGGAGTTGGCCGAGCAGGGGCACGTTCAGACGGCCTGCCAGCTCTTTGCCGCCTTCGCTGCCGAAAACGGCTTCGGCGTGGCCGCAGTGGGAGCAGATGTGCACCGACATATTTTCCAGCACGCCGAAAATCGGAATATTCACTTTTTCAAACATATTCACCGCCTTGCGCGCATCGATGAGGGCGATGTCCTGCGGCGTGGTGACGACCACCGAGCCGGTAACGGGGATTTTCTGCGACAGGGTAAGCTGAATATCGC
>CAMURX010000060.1 GCA_947097615.1 uncultured Neisseria sp.
AGACGGTTCAGGCCGTCTGAAGAAGGGCTTCGCGGTTCTCCGCCAAGCCTGCCGCTGCCGCCGCAGGGGCGGCAATCGGAATCACTTTGGGCGCAGGTTTGTCTTTTATGAACAAATGGTTGAGCACCTCACCCGTGTGCAAATCGGTAAATTTCTGGTTGGTCGTCGGGCTGTCCAAGCCGCCCAGTTCCATCACCCAGCGGCCGGTTTTCAGATAGGTCAAAAGCGGGATGATGCGCTCGGACACCGCTTCCAATTCGTCGCGCTCCAAACCGGTGTACAAGCAGCTTTTCAAGCCCGCCACCGCCACGGTTTGCAGCATTTTTTCCAGTTCATCAGGCACCCATTCGCCACCCATAAACAGCACGCAGCTGATCAAGCCCGCATAGCGTTGCAGACGGCCTTTAAGGTATTCGACGGTCAATTCCTGCCCCAAGCCCACTTTCCAAGTATCCGCGCTGTGGCAGCCCTTGCAGCGCAGCTGGCAGCCTGAAAACAAAAACGCCAGCGACACTTCGCCCGGCACTTCCTGCCAGACAATCTGCTCGATGGTGAATTTCAGGGTCTGCATAACGGTTGTCCTTAAAATACTATATATAGTATTAATCTGCTTGTTTGAATACTATATGTAGTATTCTAGTCAGCATCATCAGTAGGTGCAACCATAGCGATTGTAAATTTTATAATTTGCTTATTTTTATTGACAAAGAGTTTGCGGCCGTCTGAAAGCGGTGTCGGCGCATCCGAATGACACGGAAAACAGATATGGACAAAAAAACAGAACAGGCGGCGCAGGCCGCCCGCGCGATAGGCCGTCTGAAAAACAAGGCCGATGATAAGGAACGCTTGCGCGCTTGGCAGGAAACCTGCGCCGAAAAGGGTTTGAGCGGGGAGTTCGCCCTTGCCGCCAAACTCAACGGCACGGGTTATACGGAAGAAGAAGCAAAGATGGTGGCGGAGCTGTTCGGGCGTTGAGACCGACAGAATGCAAAAAGACTGAGGCCGTCTGAAAGGTTTCAGACGGCCTCACAGCTTTCCGAAGCCGTATCCACCGCATGGAAAAAAGGCCGGAATGCGTCGCATCCGGCCTGTTTGATGTTTGGAAAACCCGTTTATTTGGCGAAGTATTTGGCGGAAATCTGATCGTATTCGCCCGATTCGCGCACTTTTTTCAATGCATCGTTCAGCATGGCTTGGGTCTGCGTATCGCCCTTGCGCACGGCGAAACCGTAGTTTTCTTCGTCGAAATCGGGCACGGACACCATGGTGAAGCCTTTGCTTTCATTGTTTTTCACATAGTTGGCAACCACCGCGCTGTCGCTGATCACGGCATCGAGGCCGCCGTTTTCCAGCTCTTTGGTAACGAGGGTGATGTTCTCGAAACGGGCGATTTTGCTGCTGTCGGCGCCGAGGATTTTGCCTGCGGCCAAGTCGCCTGTGTTGCCGGTCACCACGCCGACTTTATTGACGTTTTTCAAGTCTTCCGCCGATTTGATGTTTTTGCCCTGCGGCACAAGAATCACTTGGGTGATTTTGTAATAAGGATCGGAGAAATCCATCGCCTGCTTGCGCTCGTCGGTGATGGTGACGGCGGAGGCAAGGATGTCCACGTCGCCGTTGCCCAGTGCGGCAAACAGGCTGTCCCACGGCTGGTGTTTGTATTCGACTTTAAAGCCGCCTTCTTTGGCCATGGCGTTCATCAGGTCGATGTCGAAGCCTTGGATGTTGTTGCTGCTGTCCATAAACTCAAACGGGCCAAATTCGGCGTTGGTAGCAACGCGGTAGACTTTGCCGGCATCCTGCCCGCCTGCGGTGGCGGAGGCCTGGCTTTGGTCTTGAGTCTGGCTGCCGCCGCAGCCGACCAGCAGAGCCGCGCAGGCCAGCGCGGCTGCGAAAAGTTTGGTTTTTGCGGGTTTCATAATCCGGTTCCTTTCGATTTTTCGGTCGTTTTCTGATTAGGGCGCGAGTTTATCACGAATTTACTCTTTTTCACGGAAAAAGGCATAAGTCACATCGTGGAACAAATCCACATGCGGGCTGTCTTCGTAGGCCAGGCGGTCGAGTTCGTCTTCAAAGGCAAGCTGCACGGATTCGACCACGTTTTGCGCCGTTTCCGCCGGCAGGCCGCGCAGCAGACCTTTGAAGGCCACGGCCAAAACGCGGTTCTGCATACGCAGCGCCTCGTTGGCTTCTTCCAAATATTCCAAACGCTGTTCGATGTCTGCCATCGTCCGAACCTTTCGCGGTTTTCTGTTAAAATGGCGCACATTATAAGCTGTACCGCCGAAGATAACCATGTCGAACAATCAGCCCGAATGGGAAAGAAAACTGGAGCAAATGCGCGCCAGACGCGGCAAGATTGCCCCTGTCGGCGAAGCTGCCGCGCCTGAGCCGGAGGCCGCGCCGAAAAACCACCGCGCGCATGCCGAATACAAAAAGCAAATCTTGCAAAACTATCTGAAAAACTGGCAAAACCGCCACAACGCCGCGCTGGCGGGCGAGCTGACGGAAACCGATGCCACCGTGCTGCTCGAAGAAGACTGGCTGAACGCGCAAAACGCCCTGCAAGGCAATGTCAAAGCGCAAAACGTGCTCGACAAACAAACCGTCTGGTTCACCCCGAAACACCATGCCGCGCCGCAGGCGCAAAGCGGTACGGAGGGCGAAAAAGACGGCGAGGCTGCCGCCGCGTTCAGCCCGCAGGACATCCCTGTCAGCGTCAACGTGCTCGACCCGCAGGGCGTGCCCGCTTCCCGCCCCGTGTTCTGCCTTTCGGAACAGGAGCTGGTGGAGCGCCTGCTGCACCGCCTGATGCCGCACCTGACTGACGCCGTCAACGGCCTGGTACGCACCGCCATCACCCGCCAGGCCGCCAACCTCAACCAGCAGCTTTATCAGGCCGTGCAGAGCGAAATGCCCGATTTGGTGAAAGACATCCTCGACTACAACCTGAAAAACGTGCTGACCGAATTGAAATACGACGTCAAATACAGCAAAAAATAAACGGCAAAGGCCGTCTGAAAAAGCGCCCGCCCAAACCGGCAGCGCTTTTTCAGACGGCCTCTCGCATTCCCCGCCATGTCCGACAAAAACAGCCGCATCAACCACGAACCCGCCTTTCTGCTTTCCGCCGCGCCGTGGCGCGAAAGCAGCCTGCGGCTCGAAATGTACAGCCGCCGCTACGGCCGCGTCGCCCTGATCGCCCGCAGCGCGCGCAAACGCCAGAGCGAACTGCGCGGCGTGCTCGTTCCCTTCGTGCCCGTCAGCGTATCGTGGTACGGCAGCGCCGAACTCAAAACCCTGCACCGCGCCGAATGGCTGGGCGGTCGCCCGCAGCCGCAGGGGCGCGCCCTGTTCAGCGGCCTCTACCTCAACGAACTCGTCCTCAAACTCACCGCCCGCGAAGACCCGCACCCGCGCCTCTACGACGCCCTCGACGAAGCCCTTGCCGCCGTCTGCACCCAAGCCGTCCACACAGCTGCCCTGCGCCGCTTCGAGTGGCAGCTTTTAAGCGAACTGGGCTACGCGCCCGATCTCGAATACGACATCGGCGGCAAGCCCGTCAGCGCACAGGCGCACTACCTTATCGAACCCGAACAGCCGCCGCAGCCCATTCCGCCCGACACCCGCGCCGACGGTAAAACCGCCGTCACCGCCGCGGGCAGCGCCCTGTTGCAACTGCGCGAAGGCGTGTTCGACAGCGGCGCCGCGCAGCAGCAGGCGCTGAAAATCACCCGTCTGCTACTCGACTTCCGCCTGCCCGAAGGCATACAGTCGCGCCACGTCCTGCAACAGCTGCAAACCTTCCAAACCGCCTTTTCAGACGGCCTCCCGCAGCCCGAAAGGCCGTCTGAAAAAACCGCCGACACCGACACACAGCCATGACCGACACCCTCCTGCCCGACGCCCTCATCGAAGCCGCCCTGCTCACCCAGTCCGAACCGCTCGGCGAAAAAGCCCTGCGCCAACTGTGCGACCCGCCCCTGTCGCAGGACAAACTCATCGACGTGCTCGGCAGCCTCAAAGCCCGTTGGCAAAACCGCGCCCTGCAACTGGTTCATAGCGGCGAGGGCTGGCGTTTCCAAATCGCCCCCGCCGCCTACGCGCGACTGGGCGCCTTGCAGGAAACGCGCAGCCCGCGCTACTCCCGCGCCGTGATGGAAACCCTGGCCATCATCGCCTACCAGCAGCCCGTCACACGCGGCGACATCGAAGGCATACGCGGCGTTGCCGTTTCGCAAAACGTGATGCAGACCCTGCTCGACCGCGGCTGGATAGAAACCATCGGCCACCGCGACACCGTCGGCCGCCCCGCCCTGTGGGCAACCACGCCCGCCTTCCTCGCCGACTTGCAGCTCGATTCCCTCGAACAGCTCCCGCCGCTCACCGAGCTGGGCGAACTCGTTCTGCCCGAACTGCCGCAGGCGGCCGGTGCGGATAACGGTGCGGAAGAAGAAACGGAAGACGCCTGAAACCGCTTTTCCCTGTCCGCCTCCGTTTTAATTTCGCTTTCAGAAACGCCATTCCGCAGGCGGGAACGGCCTCTGCCGCCCGCCGCATTCTGCGGTAGAATGCCGCCCTTGCGCCGCAGGCCGTCTGAAACGGCCTCTGCGCCAATCTGCAAAGCCCGTCCGCTTTTTCAGAAACTCCATCCTGTATAGGCGGCAACGTCCTCCCGCCGCCACACCCGCAACCGCGCATACCGCCACGCCGCCTGTTTTCAGACGGCCTCTGCTTTCAGACGGCCTTTGTGCCGCCGCCGAGGAACAACGATGAAAAAACTCCTGCTCGCCGCCGCCCTGCTTCCCGCCGCCTGCGGCTTCCACCTCAAAGGCACGCAAGCCTACGACCGCCTGCCCTACCAAACCTGGCACATCGAAGGCGCAGAGCTGCAACGCCCGCTGGAAAACGCCCTGCGCCGCGCCGACGGCACACCCGCCCCTGCTGCCGCGGCGCAGGCCGTGTTGAAAGTGGAAAACGTCGAAACACAGAAAGACGTGCTCACCATCACCCGTGCCGCCCTCGTCAGCGAATACCGCCTGGCACTCAAAGCGCAGGCACAGGTTTACCGCAACGGCAAGGCCGAAGGCTCGCCCATCGTGGTGGAAGTGCGCCGCACCCTCGAATATGCCGACAGCGAAGTACTGGGCAAACAGGAAGAGGAAACCATGATCCGCAGCGAAATGGCCGAAGACGCGGCGCAGCAGATCGTCCGCCGCCTCTCCTTCCTGCCCCGCTGAGCGCCGTTTTCCGTTTTTCCCGTTTTTCAGACGGCCTTCTGCCTTCGGAGGCCGTCTGAAAGCACATCCGATTTGCGCCATGCCCGTACAAAACATCGAAACCCTCACCCCCGACACCCCCCTGCCGCCCCTCTGCGTTATCCACGGCGAAGAAGACCTGCTGCGCGTCGAAGCCCTCGACACCCTGCGCGCCGCCGCGAAAAAACAGGGCTATCTCAACCGCGAGTCATACACGCCGGAAACCGCCGCCGACTGGGACGAAATCCTGTCATCCGCCAACAGCATCGGTCTCTTCGCCGATTTGAAACTGCTGGAAATCCACATTCCGAACGGCAAACCGGGCAAAGCCGGCGGCGACGCCCTGCAAAAGCTGGCGGAAAACCTGCCCGCAGACACCGTTACCCTCGTTCTGCTGCCCAAGTTGGAAAAAGCGCAGACGCAGGCCAAATGGTTTGCCGCCCTCGCCAAACACGGCAGCGTCTACGAAGCCAAAGCCGTGTCCGGCCATGCCCTGCCCGCGTGGATCAAAGGCCGTCTGAAAGCGCAAAATCTCGACATCGAAGCCGACGCCCTCGCCCTGTTCGCCGAACGCGTTGAAGGCAACCTTTTGGCCGCCAAACAGGAAATCGACAAACTCGCCCTGCTCTATCCGCCGGGACACACCGTCGGCATGGCCGAAACGGAACAGGCCGTGGCCAACGTCGCCCGTTTCGACGTTTTCCAACTATCGGCCGCATGGATGGGCGGCGACGCCGCGCGCACCGTCAGGCTGCTCGAAGGTTTGGCAGCCGAAGGCGAAGAACCCGTTTTGCTGCTGTGGGCGCTGGCCGAAGACATCCGCACCCTCATCCGCCTCACTGCCGCCCTGAAACAGGGGCAGAGCGTGCAGGCCGTGCGCGGCAGCCTGCGCCTGTGGGGCGACAAGCAAACCCTCGCGCCGCAGGCCGCCCGCCGCATCGGCATCACCCGCCTCATCGCCGCCTTACAGGAATGCGCCCGCACCGACCGCATCATCAAAGGCGCGGAAACGGGCGACGCCTGGGCGGCCTTCCGCCAGACGGTTTGCGCTTTAGCCGCGTAAAGCCGATGGATAAGGAATCCGAACATGGAGCAACAGTTTTTCCTGCAATACCTGTCCCGCCTAAGCAAAGAGCAGGCCGCCGCCGCGCTGGAGGAGTGCTTCGACATCGGTTTTGACGAACGCGACAGCGCCTATTTCGGCGTTTATTTTGTCTGTCGGGGCGGACTGTGCGACCGTCTCACCATCAAAAGCAATGCCGATCCCGATGGGGATTTGGCCGTCAACAACCCGAATATCCGCAGCATCACCGACTTTTCCTTTATCGAAGGCACAAACGCCGACAAAGAAGCGAAATACCGTTTTGCCAAAGAACGGATGGCCGCCCTCGGCGGCGCCTTTATCCTGTCGCAGGACAATGTTTATTGCGGCTAGGGGCCGTTGACATTCAACTTGCAAGACGGTTTTTTAAGTCAAAACGCCCGAATGCAAGGAAAAAACACAGCAAGCTTGGACAACTTGCGGGCATTTTTGACGCGGCAGGCGGGTATGTTTGCCCAAAACACCGCTGTCGACAGACCCTAGTGGATTGAGGCCGTCTGAAACGCCCCCGCCTGTTTTCGCCGCGTTAAGAAAGATGCGTCGAATGTCAGTTTCGGTTTACAATCCGCCCTTTGCAAAACACCAATAAAGAGAAACGCCATGAACCCAATGTTTGTCAAACCCGCCATCCGCATCTCCATTATCGCCGCCGTTATCACCGGCATCCTCATCCTCTTCGGCGTACGCTGGTGGGTGGCTGTGTTAAGCGTGCTGCTTGCCGCCGCTATCATTGCCCTGCTCGCTGTGTGGGCGGTGAAACGCCAGCGCAAACAGTTTGCCGACCGCCTCAAATCCTTCAACATCGACCCCGAAAGCGGCCGCATCAATCCCGCCGACCTGCGCCGCATGTACAACAGCGGCGGACAGGCGCAGCAGGACGCCGTGCTCATCTACTGCATGGCCAACAACAACTGCCCGCCCGACGAAGCGCACAAATTCTTCAAAGAAACCTCGCCCTTCAACGCCAAAAACCGTCAGGCGCAAATCAAAGCCATGCAGGAAATGCAGGCGCAGCAGCGCAAAGGAAAAGGCAAGGGCAAAGGCAACCGCTTTCATTAAATCACATAGGCCGTCTGAAAACGGATTCCGGTTTTCAGACGGCCTCAAACCGCAAAAGCCCACAGCAGATCATGTACGACGTAAACACCCACGACGTGCGCCGCTTCTTCGCCAACGTATGGAAAGAACGGCTCAACCCCCTCGCCCTCGACGGTTTGCAGCAAAAAGCCCTGCGCATCGTCGAAGCCCATCAGGAATACGCCGAATACCTCGAACACATCGAAGACTACCTCGACACCGAATGGAAACCGGAAAACGGCCGCGAAAACCCCTTCCTCCACCTCTCGCTGCACCTCTCCATCCAAGAACAGGCCGCCATCGACCAGCCGCCCGGCATCCGTGCCATCCACCAAGCCCTCACCGCCAAACACAATGGCGACTGGGTCGCCGCCGAACACCAAATGATGGAAGCGCTGGCCGAAACCGTGTGGGAAGCGCAGCGCTACGGCAAAGGCTTGGACGTCAACGCCTACATCACCCGCCTGCGCCGCCTCGTCGGCCTCGGCCAGGAAGAAAACGCCCGCATCAACCCGCACGAAGTGCCGCTGTCCGACAAAATCAGCGGCCGCTGAAATCCTGTAAAGGCCGTCTGAAACCCTTTTTTCAGACGGCCTTCCACCCTTCAACGCAACCTGAAAGAGCAGCATGAACAACATCAGCCTGAAAAAAACCTACTCCGGCAAAGTCCGCGACCTCTACGAAATCGACGACAAGCGCATGCTGATGGTCGCCAGCGACCGCCTGTCCGCCTTCGACGTTATCCTGCCCGAACCCATCCCCGGCAAAGGCGAAATCCTTACGCAAATTTCCAACTTCTGGTTTGAAAAACTCAAGCACATCATGCCCAACCACTTCACCGGCGACACCGTTTACGACGTTCTGTCCGAAAGCGAAGCCCGTGCCGTCGAACAACGCGCCGTCGTCGCCAAACGCCTCACGCCCGTGAAAATCGAAGCCATCGTGCGCGGCTATCTGGCCGGCAGCGGCTGGAAGGAATACCAAAAAAACGGCACCGTCTGCGGCATCCGCCTGCCCGAAGGCCTGCGCGAAGCCGACAAACTGCCCGAAGTGCTGTTCACCCCGTCCACCAAAGCTGAAGTCGGCGGCCACGACGAAAACATCAGCTTTGCCGAGTGCGAAAAAATCATCGGCAAAGAACTCGCCGCCCAAGTGCGCGACAAAGCCGTCGCCCTCTATACGGAAGCCGCCGCCTACGCCGAAACGCGCGGCATCATCATCTGCGACACCAAATTCGAGTTCGGCCTCGACGAAAACGGCACGCTCACCCTGATGGACGAAGTGCTCACCCCCGATTCCAGCCGCTTCTGGCCGAAAGAGCACTACCGCCCCGGCAGCAACCCGCCCTCCTTCGACAAACAGTTTGTGCGCGACTGGCTGGAACAAAGCGGCTGGAACAAACAGCCGCCTGCGCCGCAAGTGCCCGCCGACATCATCGAAAAAACCGCCGCCAAATACCGCGAAGCCCTGCGCCTGCTTACCGAGTAAACCGCACTGCTTTCAGACGGCCTTCGCCCGCGGCAAGAGGCCGTCTGAAAGCCGAGTTTTCAAAGACCCAACAGGCTTTGGATACACGAAACGCCTCCCTTTACGGGAGGCGTTTCGCGCTTCCCTTTCTACCAGTGCACCGCCACATGTAAATTCTGCTAAATACCCCGGCAGCGCATTGCGGGATTGCCCGTGCTGCAATAGAATGCGCCTCTTTTAGAGCTTAGTCTCTAAACTCGAATCACAACATCCGATGCAAAGGAACCCCATGACCACCTTCACCCCCCAATCCAGCTACACCAAAGAAGAACTGCTCGCCTGCGGGCGCGGCG
>CAMURX010000061.1 GCA_947097615.1 uncultured Neisseria sp.
CGGCGATGCTTTTGGACATTTCGTCCGGTTCGGCGAATTTGCTGTTGCGGTCGGACGCGTCGGTGAGCACGATGCCGACGACTTTGTCCAAGTCGCAAGTCATATAGGGCGAACCGATGCGCTGGCCGGCTTCGGTCAGCATAAGCGGCTGGCGGTTGGGCGGCAGGCCGAGGCTGTCGTAGATGTCAGCCATGCCTTCGAGTTTGGCGTTCTGCTGGGCGTTGACTTCAATGATGATTTTTTTTGCGTATTGCAGCCAGGTAACGTTGGTGCCGATTGCCAACGAGGGAATCAGTTTGCCGTCGGCGGTGATGCCTGCCACTTCGACGATGGCTACATCCATATCGCCGAAGAAACCGGCGCGAACCTGCGGCTCGATGTGCGACAGGTGCACATCCATGTAATAGGCGTCGCCCGCGTTAATCTGGTTGCGCATGGTGGGGTCGGACTGGAAGGGGCTGCGGAAAGAAACGGCATTGGCGCGGGCGAGCACGCCGTCGCATTCGTCGGCAGTGGACGCGCCGGTAATCATGCGAATGGTGTAGGGCTTGCCCGCCTGGTGGGCGGCCTGTGCCTTTTCGGCGATGGCGGTGGGAACGGCTTTGGGGTAGCCCGCGCCGGTAAAGCCGCTGATGCCGACGGTCATGCCGTTTTCGATAAAGGCGGCGGCCTGTTCGGCGGAAATGATTTTTTGGCGCAAGCCTTCGTGTTGCACACGTTCTGCTGCTTGGGTCATGAGGTTTTCTCCTTCAAATACATATTAAGAAACCGCCCGTAAGGCGCGGGGTTGGAACAAATCCGGCCGCACGCGGGCAGGCCGGACGCTTCGGAATATATAGTAAAGGTTTATCAGTGTAAAGTTTCCGCAAGCATATGCCGCGCGGCGCGGTGCAGCTTTAAGAAACGCAAAGGCCGCCTGCCGCGGCCGGTTTTTTTCAGACGGCCTTTCTTTTGCCGGACAAGCTTGTATAATCCGCCATTTCGTTTTTCCGTTTCCCGCAAAGGAACTTTATGAAGCACACTTTGAAACTGAGTCTGACCGCCTTGGCCGCCGCCTGCGCGCTGGCCGCCTGCAAACAGGAAACCGGTGCTCCTGCCGCCTCCGCCGCGCAAAGCGCTTCCGCTGTCCAATCCGGTGCGAAAGACCCCGCAGCACTGGGCACGCCCGAGCAGCAGGCCAGCTACGCCATCGGTATGGACATCGGCCGCAACCTCAAAAACCTGAAAGACCAAGGCGTGAGCCTCGATTTGAAAATGTTCAGCGAAGCCGTGCAGACTGTCGTAGAAGGCAAAGAAACCCGCATCAGCCCGCAGCAGGCCGAAGAAGTGCTGGTGGCATTCATTCAGAAAGAACAGGAAAAAGCCCAGGCCGCCGCGCAGAAAGAAGCGCAGCCCGCCTTGGAAAAAGCCAAAGCATGGCTGGCCGAAAACGGCAAAAAAGAAGGCGTGAAAACCACAGCCTCCGGCCTGCAATATAAAGTAATCAAAGAAGGTACTGGCAAACAGCCCAAGCCCGATTCCATGGTCAGCGTCACCTACACCGGCAAGCTCACCGACGGCACCGTGTTCGACAGCAACGCCGATGCCAAAGAGCCGATGGCTTTCCCGCTGCCCGTGATGATCAAAGGTTGGCAGGAAGCCCTGCCGATGATGAAAGAAGGCGCGGAATACACCCTCTACATCCCGCCCGAACTGGGCTACGGCGATATGCCTCCGCCCAACTCCAAAATCCCGAAAAACGCCGTGCTGGTGTTTGACGTGAAACTGGCGGCCACCGGCGAAATGCCGAAAGACGCGATGGTCGGCATGCCGCCGCCAGAAAGCAGATAAAGGCCGTCTGAAAAAACGTCCGGCTCCGTGCCGCAAAAGGCCGTCTGAAAGCCCCGCCGCGCTTTCAGACGGCCTCCCTTATCCGTTTTTCCCCGCGCACCATAACAACATGAAACACAACATTACCCTGTCTCCCGACAACGAAACTTTTGAGGCGGACGACGGCGAAAGCATACTCGCCGCCGCCCGCCGCCAGGGCTTCAACCTGCCGCACTCCTGCCAAAACGGCATCTGCGGCCAATGCAAAGCCCGCGTCCTCTCCGGCCGCTTCGAGCAGGCCGGACACGCCGAACAGGCGCTGCCCGCCGAAGAAGCCGCGCAAAACCATATCCTTATGTGCTGCTGCTTCGCCCAAAGCGACATCAGCCTCGAAGTGCCCGGCTACCGCAGCGGCAAAACCCCGCCCGTCAAAACCCTGCCCGCCCGTGTCGCCTCCGTCGACTATATCGGCGACACCGCCGTTGTCCGCCTCGACATGCCGAAAAAGCCGTCCTTCGTTTTTCTTGCCGGACAATACATCGACATTCTCCTCAAAGACGGCAGCAGCCGCAGCTATTCCCTCGCCAACAGCCCCTCGCAAACCGCACAACTCGAACTGCACATCCGCCGCCGCGAAGGCGGCCTGTTCAGCGGCCTGCTTTTTGGCGGCGAACCCGCCGTCCGCGAAAAAACCGTCATGCGCGTGCGCGGGCCGCTGGGCACCTTCACCTTGCAGGAAAACGACGATTCCCCGCTCATCCTCTTGGCTACCGGCACGGGTTACGCGCCCGTGCAAAGCATCCTGCACCATCTTGCCGAACAACAGTCTCCGCGCCCGATCCACCTTTATTGGGGCGGCCGCACCGAAAGCGAACTCTACTTTGCCCGCGAAGCCGCAGCGCTTATCGGCCGTCTGAAAAACGCCCGCTTCACCCCCGTCCTCTCCCGCGCGCCCGAAAGCGGGCAGGGTGCGCGCGGCTACGTCTGGCAGCAGGCGCTGGCCGACTATCCCGATCTGTCTGGACATCAGGTATACGCCTGCGGCTCTCCCGCCATGATTGCCGACGCGCAGCGTGTGTTGTGCGAAAAAGGCCGTCTGAAAAAAGAAGCCTTCTTCTCCGACGCCTTTTCCCCCGCGCAGGCTGATAGCGCCGCAGAGGCCGTCTGAAAGCGGAGCTTCAACGAAGTTAAAACGCCGCTTCGGCACAGCCAAAACAGCACGCATCTTTTTTCAGACGGCCTCCCAACCCGTGAGGCCGTCTGAAAGCGCGGCCGCCCAAACCACCCGAATACATACAATAAGGAAACCGAAATGAACCGCATCTATAAAGTTATCTGGAACCATGCCTGCAGCACATAGACAGCTGTCTCCGAACTGTCTCATGCCAAAGGCAAAAGCAAATCCGAATCGGGCAGATTGAAAACGCTGGCCGTTTTTGCAACAGTCGGGTTGACATCGGCCGCAGCATCTGTGGCGGCGATCACAGAAGGATCGGCAACAGGCGCCAATGCCCTTGCCATCGGTACAAACTCGCAGGCATCAGGCGATTCTGCCGTGGCCGTCGGCATCAACGCCAAGACGAACGGCAACCGCGCCGTGGCCGTCGGCAGCGGCACTTCTGCCTCAAAAGATGATGCCGCTGCCTTCGGTAGCGCTGCCGGAGTGGCAACGCAGAACTCGGTCGCCATCGGCAAATCCGCATCCGTGCGGGAAGCAACGGCAGGGAAACTGGCATCTGCGGGTGTCGATGTAAAAACGGCAGACACAACCACAGGCAGCGGCTCGGTGGCGGTCGGCGCGAACAGTAAAGCCTTCGGCACGAACGCCACCGCCGTCGGCCAGTCGTCCAACGCTTTGGGACAAAACTCGTTTGCCGGCGGACAGGTCGCCAAAGCCTACGGCAAATCCAGCGTGGCCGTGGGCGACGGTGCGGTTGCCACCAATGACGTCGCCGCCGCCGTGGGCACATCCTCCCGCGCCACTGCAGGTGGCACGGGTTTGTATTATTCAGACGGCCAACTCGCCGCCACTCCCGCCGCCGCCGTCGCGACCCACACGAATATCGCCGTCGGCAAAGATTCGGCCGTCAATTCGGCCGACCTGCGCAATATCGCCGTCGGCAACGGCGCGGCTACGTCGCATTTCGGTGAAGACAGCATCAGCATCGGCACAAACGCCAACAATTTCAAAGCCAACGGCACGAAAACCGACACGCCCACCCGTGCCCGCCAAACCATCGCTGTCGGTAAAAATGCCATGACTTACGGCGAAAGCTCGATCGCCCTCGGCAACGGCGCGAAAACCACCAACCTCAAATACAACACCAGCACCGCATCTCCCGCCTACACCACTGCCAACCGGGCGATAGCCGTCGGTGCATCGTCCGAAGCGTCGGGCGAGTCCTCCGCCGCCATCGGCGTCGAAGCGAAAACCGAGCGCAACGATTCGATGTCCATCGGCAAAAAGGCACAGGTGCTTGCCGACCCATCTGACAACACTGCTTTTGCGAAAACCAACAATATGGCTATCGGCAACAATGCGCTGATTGCTCGCCATGTCGGCACCAGCTCGCTGGCAGTCGGCCATAACGCGCAGGCTTTGGGTGCGGGCAACCAGAAAATGGCACTCGGCACGAACTCGGTTTCCAGCGGCACCATTTCCTCTGCCGTCGGCGTCGCGGCGAAAGCGCACGGCGACACCACCTCGGCCTACGGTTCGTACACCCAGGGGATGGGCGGCTTCGACAGCATGGCCGCAGGCTCGTCAGCCGCCGTCGTCAAGGGCAGCGGCAACATCGCTTCTTCGCAGGCGGCCATCGGCTCGGGCAGCATCGGCAAAAGCGGCTTCACCCGCACCCTCACCAAGGTCGCCGCAGGCCGCATCAACAAAGACTCCACCGATGCCGTCAACGGCAGCCAGCTATATCTCACACAAAACGCCCTCGGCAACCTCGGCAACTCCGCCGTCACCGTGTTGGGCGGCGATGCCGAGATTAAAAAAGACGGCGATGAAGCGGGCACGCTTACCATGAGCGACATCGGCGGCACAGGCAAAAACACCGTCCACGACGCCATCAAAGCATCGAAAACCGAAGTCAAAGCAGGTACCAACATCGCTTCGGTAGACAAAACTGACGATAATTCAGACGGCCACAGCGTCTACACCGTCAATGCCAAAGGCACAACCGTCTCCGCAGCTTCGGACAAAGTCAGCGTCACAAGCAGCGCGAAAAGCGGCAACATCACCGATTACGCCGTCGATTTGTCCGCCACGGCCAAAGCCAGCCTGGCAAAGGCCGACAGCGCCGTGCAGAACGTCGTTTCCGCCACCCCCAACTTAACGGCTGCCAAAAGCGGCGACACCGTTACACTGAACTTCTCCTCCACACCGACGTTTGACAAAGTCACCACCGGTAACACCGTCACCGACGGCAACGGTGTCACCATCAGCAAAGCAGGCGCATCGCCCGTCAGCCTCACTTCAGACGGCCTGAACAACGGCGGCAACACCATCACCAACACCAACGTTGCCAGCGGCGGCGACACCGACAGCAACGCCGCCAATATCGGCGATGTGAAAAAAGCCGCCGCCGCCGCGAAAAATACCGTATCGGCAGGCGACAGCAATGTCCTTGTCACCCCGAAAACCCATGCAGACGGCCGCACTGACTACGCCGTCAAACTGGCCGACAAAGTGGCGCTGGGCAACGGAAAAGTCTCGCTCGACGGTACAACGGGCAATATTGCCGCCGTAGGCAACGTCACAGCGGGCAACACCGTCACCGCCGGAACGGGCGCAAACGCCGTCACTCTTGACGGCACGAAAGCGCAGGTGAAAGCGGGCAGCGTCGTCGTCGACGGCAAAGCGGGCACCGTTACCGGACTGGGCAACAAAACCTGGGGCAGCGGCAGCACGCAGCCCGTCAGCGGCCGCACCGCCACCGAAGACCAGCTCAAAGTCGTCGACAACCAAGTGGCGCAAAACAAAACCGACATCGCCAATCTCAGCGGCAATATCGGCAAGGGTCTCAATTTCGCGGGCAACACCGGTTCGACGAACAAAAAACTCGGCCAAACTGTAAACATCGTCGGCGAGGGCAAAAAAGACGACAGCCGCTATTCGGGCGAAAACATCAAAACCATGGTGGATGCGCAAGGCAATCTGGTCGTCAAAACCGACAAAGACCTCAAAGCCGAAAGCCTCACCGTCGGCAAAGACGGCCAAACCGGCCTTACCCTGTCTGCCGACAACGGCGCGGGACAAATCGCCGTCAACGGCAAAGACGGCGACAAAGCCAGCATCGGCACAGCCAAAGGCCAGGCCGTGCTCGGCGGCACACAGCAGGCCGACCGCCTGCGCTATGCCGACTCCGCCGGCATGCCGCGCGAACTAGCAACCATGGACGACGGCCTCAGCTACGGTGGCGATAATCTCGCCAGCGACGGCGCCATCGCCAAAAAACTCAACCAGCGCCTCGATATTGTCGGCGGAGCGGACAAAAACAAACTGTCCGACAACAACATCGGCGTCAACAAAGACAGCCAAGGCCGTCTGAAAGTGCAGCTGGTCAAAGAGCTGAACGGACTGACGAGCGCGTCTTTTGCCGACGGCAGCGGCAGCACCAGCGTCGTTAACGGCACGGGCAATACCGTCCGCGACAGCGCGGGCAATCAAACCGCCGTGAACGCGGGCGGTGTCACCGTTACCCCGTCAGGCGCGGGTAAAGCCCCTGTTTCGCTGACTGCGGGCGGACTGGACAACGGCGGCAACCAAATCAGCAACGTTGCCGCGGGCACGAAAACCACCGACGCGGTGAATGTCGGCCAGCTTAATGCCAAACTCGGCGCGCTGACCGATGCCGCCAACCTGAACTTCAATGCATTGGAGCGCAAAATCAACGATATCGGCGACAACGCCAATGCGGGCGTGGCCGGTGCGATTGCCCAAGGCTCGATTCCGCAGGTTACCCGCCCGGGCGCATCCGGCCTCGGCGTGGGCAGCGGCTACTACGGCGGTCAGTCTGCTCTGGCAGTCGGCATGTCCTCGATGAGCGACGGCGGCAACTGGATTGTGAAAGGCAATGTTTCCGTCAACACCCAAGGCCGCGTCGGCGCGGGCGCGGGCGCGCTGTACCAGTGGTAGGCGGAACGGGTTTTCAGACGGCCTGATGCCGTCTGAAAACCACCCGCCCTCCATGCAGCGCATGGCAAAAGGCCGTCTGAAAACTCTTTTTGGTTTTCAGACGGCCTTTTGCGGTGCGCGGCGGGTTAGGCGGGAGAAGTGTCGGATACAAGTATCCGGCCTGCTGCAAGGTTGTCCCATTAAAAACCGCGTGCGTTGCCGTGCAACACACCCTGCCGCCGTTTTTCAGACGGCCTCTTGCGGCATGAGGATGATGAATTGGCGCAGGCTGTAGAAGTGTTCGCGGTGCGGCCAGTCGAGGCGGGCGAGGGCGGTTTCGGCGAAGGCTTGGTTTTCGTTGTCGATGAGAAATTCGACGCAGTCGGTCTGTCCCGCGCTCTGGCTGTAATAGAAGCGGACGAAGTGGATGCGTTTGTCGGGGCGGGCGCGGCGCAGGGCTTCGCGGATGGCGTTTTGCAGGGCGTCGGCGGGCAGATCGGGTTTGTCGCCCGCGTATTTGGTGACGGTGTTGCCGACGTAGGCGTCGAAGGCGATGCCGTTGAGCGTCAGGCTTTGTGCTTTGCTGCGGCGGCGGTTGAAGGCGTCGAGGATGGTGTGCAGGGCGCTTTCCTGGAAGTTTTCCCAGTTGCCGCTGAGGGCTTCTTCGACGGTGGCGCCGACATCGCCGTAGGCTTCGTAGAGCAGGCGGCCGTCGGGCAGGGCGGTTTCGACGTCGAGGCGGGTGACGACGGCGTTGTCGTGGCGTTGGCTGACGTAGGCGAGGGTGTCGAAGGCGGCGGGAACGGCGAAGTCGGGGATGAGTTTGCCGTCTTCTTCGCGCACTTGGTGGCCGTGGGCGGTGAGGGCGGCGTGGAGGATTTGGTTGAGGGTGTAGTCGTCGCTGTCTTGTGTGGCGGGGGTTTGGTCGGTCATGGCGGTTTTCGTCGGTTCGCGGGGTGTTTTCAGACGGCCTTTTTCAGACGGCCTCTACTGTGAAGCGGATATGGGTTTTCGCCCATTGTTCGCTTTCGTCGTTGAGGGCGCCGGCGGTGAGGGGGTTTTCGTCCAGCCATTGCCTGCCGATGCGCAGGACGATGGTGTCGCTTTCGGGGCTGCCCAGGCGGGTGTGGCGGGGCAGTTCGAAGGGGAGGCGGGCGCGGTTGAAGAGGACGGAGAGGCGCAGGGCGAAGAGGGCGTACCACATGATGTTGCCGCCTTGGATTTGGTCGGCGACTTTGCGTACGTCGCCGCGCTGGCCGAGGGCGAGGGCGGCGAGGATGTTTTGTTCTTTGCGCGAGAAGCCGGGCATGTCGGCCTGGGCGAGGATGTAGGCAGTGTGTTTGTGGTAGGCGGTGTGGGCGATGTCGGTGCCGATTTCGTGCAGTGCGGCCGCCCAGCGCAGGTATTGCCGCCAGTGTTTGAGTTCCTGCACGGAGACGTTTTGCGCGAGGCTTTCGAGCAGGTGGTCGGCGGTGCGGGCGACGCGTTCGGCCTGGCTGCGGGAGACGTGGTAGCGTTCCTGGAAGCGGACGACGGTTTGTTCGCGCATGTCTTCGTTGAGGCTGCGGCCGATGAGGTCGTAGAAAACGCCGTCGCGCAGGGCGGCGTCGGTGACGTTCATGGTTTCGACGCCGAGTTCTTCGAATACGGCAATCATCACAGCCAGGCCGCCGGCGAAGACTTCGACGCGTTCGGCTTTGAGGCCTTCGAGTTTGGCTTTTTTGACGCTGCCGGCTTCGGCGATGCGCTGGGCAAGTTTTTTCATGCCGACGTAGGTGATGGTTTCTCCGCTGTTGCCGGTTTCGGCGGCGAGAACGTCGCGGATGGATTTGGCCGAGCCGGAGGTGCCGATGGCGAAGTCCCAGCCGGTGCGCTTGTATTTTTGTGCGATGCGCTGGATTTCGGCGCGGGCGGCGGTGACGGCCGTCTGAAAGTCTTTTTCGCCGGTTTTGTTTTTGAAAAAGCGCATGGTGTAGGTGACGCAGCCCAGGGGCAGGCTTTCGGCGCAGGCGGGCTGGGCTTCCGAGCCGATGACGAATTCGGTCGAGCCGCCGCCGATGTCGACGACGAGCATGCGGTCGCCCTCGGGCGGCAGGGTGTGGATGACGCCGGTGTAGATGAGGCGGGCTTCTTCGCGCCC
>CAMURX010000062.1 GCA_947097615.1 uncultured Neisseria sp.
GAAAGAGCCGCGCCACACCTTCGTCGGACAGCGGCCCTTGGTTCAATTCTTTAATCCGCCGCAGCACCTGCGCTTCGCGCTCGGGGCGGTATACCACGCCCGTGCCTTTGAGTTCGCCGATGGCGCGGGCGTGGACGGCGCGTCGGTTTAACAGTTGCAGCACGGCGGCGTCGATTTCGTCGATGGCGTTGCGGTGCGGCAAAAGCTGTTTTTCCTGTTCGGCATTCATTCGGAAAACTCCTTTCGGACGGTTGCGCGAAGCGGCGTATTCTACCGTAAAAATTTTCAGACGGCCTCTGCAAACAAAAGGCCGTCTGAAAACGGAAAGCAGGCACGGCAAAAAAGCGCGCGGCACGTTTCAGACGGCCTTTTGCGGCGGCCTAACGCGCATCGGGCATCGGCGGATAAACGCCCATCTGCCACATCAGCGACAGGTTGTCGAACTGGTCGAACTCGCGCACCAGCTTTCCGTGTTTGAGGCGGTAGATATTGGTGGCGCAGATACGCACTTCCCTGCCCGTGGGGGCTATGCCCTGGAAAACGCCCGAATGCGTGCCGGATATGTTGAAGCGGGCGGCGAACACGTTGCCCTCGCCCACGACTTCCTGCAAATCCCAATATGCGTCGGGAAAACCGGTTTTCAGCGCGGCGAGGATTTCCAGATAGCCTTGCGCGCCGACGTGCGATTTTCCGGTGATGACGGAGTCGAACGCGGCATCGGGCGCGATCAGATCACAGGCGAGCTTAGGCGAGGCGGTGTTCAGCAGCTCCGCGAATCTGCACATGAAGGCATGGTTGCCGATCTGGCTCATGGCTTCTCCTTATCTTATCCTTTGTCGGTCGGCGCGCATCATACCGCGAAAGCGCTCTTTTGTAATCGGATGTAGTCGGAAAAACCGGCCGCGCAAAAACGGCATACCGTAGGAATAAACGCCCGCGCGCCGTGAATTTGCACTTTGCCGCGACTAACCTTGACCTGCGTCAAAGCCCGCACGGCGAAAGTCCCTATAATGCGCCCATCCGACGAACAACGCCGTTTCAACCGCCGGATAAATTTTTCTTTCCTTTCCTCTTGATGTGTGTGTGTTTGGGTGTGGCAGGCAAAACCGCCACACCGTTTTTTTGCCTGCCTGTTGTGCGGCGGGGAAACTTGAAGGCCGTCTGAAAAAACTTTTCAGACGGCCTCGACACATTTCAGACGGCCTTTCTGTCTTTTTGAAACGGGTCGGACGGAAACGGTTTTGCAAAGGCAGAGGCCGTCTGAAAAGTGTTTTTCAGACGGCCTTAACGCATTTCAGACGGCCTATTTGCCTAACAGCGTCGAAAGCTGCGGCCAGTAAAACAGGCAGGCGACGGCGCACACCGCCAGCACAATGCCCGCACCGTTGATCTTGGAGATTTTTTCTTTGAAAACCAGCGCGCCCGCCAGCGTGCCGCAGACGATGACGCCGATGTTCATGCCCGCAAACACCAGCGTCGGGCTGTCGGCCAAAGCCTGATGGGCGCGGATGTAGGACAGGATGTTGCCGAAATTCAGGCAGCCCAGCAGCAGGCCGCCGCCTATGCCCGCGCCCGTCCATTTGGTGCGTTGCGCAAACAACCAGCCGAACATCAGCACGCCCGCCAGCGCGAAGGCCACCAGCAGGTTGCCCGCGAAGGCCGTGCCGCTTTTGGCAAGCTGTTTGAACAGGATGTCGATTACGCCGTAGCCCGCCCACACGGCCAGCAGCAGCCCCGCGCCCTGCCACGACGCACCCTTTTTGCCGCCTTCCTGCTTCCACAGCAGGCAGGCGAGCGCGGCGAAGGCCAGCACCAGGCCGATGAGCCGCCCTTCGCCCAATTTTTCGCCGAACAGGGTGAAGGAGGCGATTACGGGCAGAAACAGCGACAGCCGCTGCGCCGCGTCGGATTTGACGATGCCCGCCGCATCCACCGCCCGCCCCATGGCGACGAACACCGAGGGCAGCAGCACGCCCAGGGCGGCAAACAGCCACCAGGTCGGCAGGTATTGCCGCCAGTCGGCGGTGTCGGGCTGCAAAAACCAAACGGTGAGGCCGACGGCGGCGATGTAGTTGACGCCGACGGCCTGGCCGATGTCGATTTTCTGTTTGCGCGCCATTTTCAGCAGTATGGACACGGCGACGCTGCAACAGATGCTGATGATGAGATAGTGCATGTTTTTTCCTGAACAAGGCCGTCTGAAAGCGCAGCTTCAACGAAGTTAAAGCATACGGATGGGTTTCAGACGGCCTTTTGCCGCACGCTTTTTTATGTTTAACGCAAATCGGGCAGCACGGCCAGCACGGCCGAGAGCACGGCCTCACCCAGGCGCAGGGAGCGCTGGCCGTTCCAGCCGAAATCGTCGTCGGGCAGGTTGTTGTTGTCTTTAAACGGCATTTCCAGCGTGTACGACAGGCATTGGAAGCGGTTGCCGACCCAGTTGTTCGCCCAACTCAAATCGGCCCCGCCCGGCGCGGCTTTCGCGTAGCCCTCTTCGTCTTGGAAATCGGGGCTGGCGGCGGCGAAGGCGGCTTTGAAGCGGTTTTCCAAAGCGGCGATGCGCGCGTTATACGTCGGCACGCCTTCCGTTCCGGCAACGAAGATATAGGGCAGGCTTTCGTCGCCGTGGATGTCGAGAAAGAGGTCGACGCCGGTTTCCAGCATTTTTTCGCGCACGTAAAACACTTCGGGGCTGCGTTCGGCGGTGGGGTTTTCCCATTCGCGGTTGAGGTTGGCGCCGGCGGCGTTGGTGCGCAGGTTGCCCAGCGCCGCGCCGTCGGGGTTCATATTGGGCACGATGTAAAACGTCGCCTGATCGAGCAGGGCGCGGGCGGTGGGGTCCTGCGGGTCGAGCAGGCGGCCGAGCAGCCCTTCGACAAACCATTCGGCCATGGTTTCGCCGGGGTGCTGGCGGGCGGTGATCCAGATTTTCAGGTCGCTTTCGACCTGGTTGCCGATGGTGAGCAGATTGATGTCGCGCCCTTCGACGGTGCTGCCCAAATCGTCAATCTGGCACAGGCCGCTGCCCTGCGCATCGCCCAGCAGGTTGAGGTGCTGCTCGCCGGAATAGGGTTCGAAATAGGCGTAGTAGACGCTGTTGGACAGCGGAGTGTGGTTGATGGTGAGCACGCCGTTTTCGTAGCTTGTGGGCACGCAGAACCAGTTTTGCCGGTCGTAAGAGGCGCGCGTCTGATAGTCCTGCCAGCCTTCGGGATAGGCGGCGGAAGCGGCGTTTTCAAAGTGCATGACGCAGTTTTGGTAGGCTGCGCCCTGTAAGCGGAAATAAAACCATTGGGCGAAGGCGGCGGCGTTGTCGGGACGCAGGGCGAGACGGATGTTTTGCGGGTCAGACAGGTCGTTGACAATGACCGAACCGGCGTGGAAGCGGGTGGAGATTTTCAGCATGGCGTATCCCGTGGCGGGCGGTTGGCAAAAGGCGGCATTATAGGTTTTCCCGCGCCGTGCCGCCATATTCGGCCTTTCAGACGGCCTGTATAATCGCGGCCGTCTGAAAAAACAGGAAACCGCCATGAAACTGACCCTGATGTTCCGCGAATACTGCAGCCTGTGCCACGCCATGCGCGACGCGCTCAAACCTTTGCAGGAAGAATACGGCTTTGAGTTGGAAATCTTCGATGTCGACGACGATCCGCTATTGGAAGAGAAATACAACGAACTCGTGCCCGTGCTGCTCGACGGCGAAACGGAAATCTGCCACTGGCATTTGGACGAAGCCAAACTGCGCGTGCATCTGGCGGCGAAGGCCGTCTGAATCCGCCCGGCAAAAAGCCTCCCGCCGAAAAGGCCGTCTGAAAACACGGAGCGCTTTCAGACGGCCTTTTTGCCGCGTTTCTGTCTGTGAGGCCGTCTGAAACCTCGTTTTCAGACGGCCTTTTGCCGTTTTGCCTCTGCTGAATCCGTGCTTTCGGAAACATCATTCCCGCGCAGGCAGGAGCGGCCTCAGCGCAGCCAAGAGATGGGGTTCATGGGGCTTTGGCGGTAGCGGATTTCGAAATACAGGCCTTCTTCGCCCGAGGCGGTGCTGCCGCTGGTGCCGATGCCGCTGCCGCTTTTGACGCTGCTGCCTGCGGATGCAGCAAGGGAGGAGAGGCCGGTGTAGATGCTGGTGTAGCCGTCGCCGTGGTCGATGACGACGGTGTTGCCGTAGCTGCCGAGATTGCCGGCGAAGGCGACTGTGCCGTCGGCGACGCTGCGCACGGGGGCGGGGGCTGTGGCGAAGAAGAGGCCGCGCCAGACGCCGCCTTCGGGGCGGGGGCGGCCGAAGTGTCCGGTGATGCTGCCGCCGACGGGGCGGGGCAGGCTGCCTTGCAGGCGGGAGAAGCCGCTGCTGCCGACATATTCGCCTTGCAGGGCGCGGTCTTCGGCGGTGAGGGTGGAGACGGGGGCGGCGGGTTTGTTTTTTTCTTCGGATGCGGCGGGCGGGGCGGGTTTGTTGTCGGGTTTGCCGTCGGCGGGTGCGGGTTTGGCCTGCTTGCGCACTTTGGCGGCCTGTTTTTCCGCTGCCAGGCGCTCGCGGGCGGCTTTGGCGCGGGCGGCGGCTTCCTGTTTACGTTTGGCGGCGTTGCGGCGGGCGATTTCGGCGATGAGGTGGTTGAGGCGGGCTTCGTCGGTTTTGAGGCGGGCGAGGTTTTGGCTTTGTTTGTCGATTTCGGCGGCGAGGCGGCTGTTTTCGCGTTCGGCGGCGGAACGGGTTTTGCCGAGTTTGCCGAGGGCGGCCTGTTTTTCGGCTTTGAGTTTGTCGAGCTTGGCCAGTTCGGCGTCGATTTCGGCTTCGCGCTGTTGCAGCTCCTGCTGCTGGCGGGCGAGGTCGGCTACGACTTTTTGGTTGGCGAGGCCGATTTGGCGGGCGTATTCGAGGTAGCGGGCTTTGCGGCCGGGTTCGGCGTTTTTGAGGAAGAGGATGACGGCGTTGCTGCGGCGGTTTTTGTATTGGCCGCCGAGCAGGCGGGCGAGCTGGGCTTTGCCGGAGGCGATTTCGCTTTTGAGGCCGTCGAGTTCGTTTTGCAGGGTTTGCAGTTTCTGCCAGGTATCGCGCTGGCGGCGGGTGAGGGCGGCGAGTTCCTGCTGCGCTTTGGCCAGGGCGGCGCGGGTTTTGTCGAGGGTCTGCTGCGTCTGCTGCCGCGCCTGCTGTTTTTTTTGCAGGTCGTTCTGCGTGTCGCTGATGGCTTGGCGGATGCTGTCGAGACTGCCGTCTTCGGGAGCGGCGCTGAGGGCGGCGGAGAAGAGGAGGGTGCAGAGGAGCAGGGGGCGCAGGTTCATGAAGCGGGTTGTTCGGCGGTTGGAAAGCGGCGGATTATAGCGGAATTTTCCTGCGGGGCGGGGCGGGACGTCGGCCTTGACGCCGATGTGTTTTCAGACGGCCTCATGCATTTGTCGGCTTTGCCGCCGCCGTGTTTCTACTGTGGGAGCTTCGTCTTTCAGACGGCCTCTTTGGTGTCGGACAGGGCAGCGAGCAGGGGGGCGGCGAGGTTTTCCGCGAGCAGCCAGAAGAGTTCGCTGTCGACGGGAGGAGTATCGTCGCGGCCGAAGACTTGGGCGACTTCGGCATAGTCGCACTGGCCGGTGCTTTTTTTGCCGCCGAAGTAGGCGGTGGCGGCGGCTTTGTAGGCGGACAGGCGCCGCTCTTCTTCTGTTTTTTTGCCGTCGGGGAGCAGGGCTTCGGCGGCGGCGAGGGTGGTTTTGGCGAAGAAGGGCAGGGGGCGGCTTTGGCCGGTGTGCCACCAGGCGAGCCAGGCGGCAAGCAGGGTGCGCGCCTGTTGCTGCGGGATGGGGGGGAGGGTGGTGATTTGGTCGGGCTGCACCCAGTGGCTGCGCAGGTCGGCGGCGCTGTCGGGGCGCACGGCGTTGTAGATGAGGTGTTCGAGCAGGAGGACGGTTTTTTCGGGGGCGTTGGGGGCGTGGTCGAGGAAGCGGATGCGACCGTCGCGATGCAGGCTGTCGAGGCTGCCGTAGAGGGTGAGGCCGTCTGAAACGAAGGTATAGGGGGCGGCGGGTAGGGGCGGGCTGGCGATGAGGTCGGAGTCGAGGGATTTGGTGGCGGTTTCGCAGCGTTCGCGCCAGAGTGTGCCGATTTCGCCTGCGGGCAGCAGGGAGCGGGCTTCGAGGACTTGGGCGGTGTCGGTGAAGTCGCGGCGGTTGAGGCGGGCGTCGAGGTAGGCGGCGGCGATGTCGCGCTGGCGCGGCGGCTCGAAGGGTTCGGCGGTTTCCCATGCGCCGCCGAGATAGGGCGCCTGCCAGTCGAGTGTGTGCGAGAGCCAGTGTTTGACGGGGTTGCGCCAGAAGTCGAGAAAGGCTGCGTGGCCGACTTCGGCAGGGATGTCTGCGCCGCCGTCTGCGTTTTCCGATTCCGCGCCGCAGAAGGGGGCGGGTTTGGCAGGAGGGGCGGACAGGGCGGCGGCGTAGTCGGCGCGGGTAGAGCTGAGTCCGCTGCCGTCGAAGTAGCGGATGGAGAAGGCTTGCAGGGGGTGGTTTTCGACGAGGGCGGCGGTAAGTTCTTCGACGCTTTGTCCGGTCATGTCGGCGAGGCAGTCGGCCAGTTCGCCGACGAGGGCGGAGGGGGCGAGGGCTTCGTTGGTGCGGATGTCGCGGCCGACGTAGGAGAGATAGAGGTGTTCGCGCGCGCTGATGAGGGCTTCGAGGAAGAGGTAGCGGTCGTCGTCGCGGCGGGCGCGGTCGCCTTTGCGCGGGTGGCGGGCGATGAGGTCGAAGGCGGCGGCGCGGGTGTCGCGCGGGAATTTGCCGTCGTTGAGGCCGATGAGGCACAGGACTTTGAAGGGCAGGGAGCGCATGGGCACCATGCCGCAGAAGGTGATGCCGCCGCGCAGGAAGCCGGCGTCGCTGCGGCTGCCGAGAAAATTCGACAGGTGCAGGCTTGCAACGCTGCCGGAGAGTTCGCCGATAAAACCGGCGAGGGCGGCTTCCTGCTGCCAGCGGGCGAGTGCCTGCGCGAGCTGCTGGACGGCGGCGCGGTCGGCTTCGGCCGGTTCGCATATGTCTTCGGCAAGGCTGCGGATACGCTCCGCCCATCCTGCGATGTCTGCGGGCCGCTGCCAGATGGCGTGCCAGTGTTTCAGACGGCCTATGAAGGCGGCGAAGCGGGCGTAAACGGCGGTGTGGCCGGGGTCGGCGTGCCACGGGCTGACGCCCTGCCACAGGCTGCCGTTGTCGGGCAGCATCCAGCCGAGGGCGATTCTGTCCAGCCCCTGCTGCCAGGTGAACAGGGCACTGCCGCCGCCGCGCATGGCTTCGTCGGCGCCCCAGCGGATGTTGAGGCGTTCGGCGGTGTCGCGCAGCAGCGGCAGGTCTTCGAGGGTGAGGCCGAAGCGGGCGAGGACGGTTTCGTTTTCCAAGAGGGCGAAGATTTTATCGGCTTCAAAGCGGCTGTCGAAGATGTCGGCCAGCTGTTCGAGCGCCGCCAGCAGCGGGCGGCGGCGGCCGAGTTTGACGTCGGACACGGAATAGGGCAGCGGCTGCGGGCTTTCGCGGCCGAACACGGCTTCGAGGTAGGGGGCGTAGGGTTCGATGTCGGGAGTGAGGACGGCGATGTCGTGCGGCTGCCAGTCGGGATGTTCGGCCAGCAGGGCGAGCAGGTGTTCTTTGAGAATTTGCAGTTCGCGCAGGGGGCTGTGGGCGGCAACGATGCGGATGCTGTCGTCGGCGCGGGCGCTTCCGTCGGGCAGGGCGAGGGTTTGCAGGCCGTATTGCAGGCGGTGCAGGAGGCCGTCTGAAAGGGCTTCGTCGCGGTAGACGGAAAGGTCGGCGGCCAATTCGCTGTCGGCCAGGGCGTTGAAAAAGTCACGCCCCTGTTTGCCCAACGAGGCGAGCAGGGGGTGGCCTGCGGCGGCGGGATCGGCATCGTTTTGTTGCAGCATCTGCGCCGGTTCGATGATGTTGCCCCAGTATTCGGCCGAGGGGTTGAGGGCGAAGATGTGCACTTCGCAGTGTTGTGCGAGCTCCTGCAAGAGTTGCAAGTACATCGGCGCGAGGGTGGCGATGCCGAACACGCACAGGCGATCGGGCAGCACGCCTGCGGGCGGCGCGGCAAGGGCGGCGCTCAGGCGGCGGCGCATTTCGACGCGGTGCGGCGCGCTTTGGCGGCCGTCGTCGAGAAAGCGCCACAATTCGGCCTGCCAGGCTTCGTCGCCGCCCAGCCCGATCGGTTTGCCGCGCTGCCAGGCGTCTATCCAGTCGGGACGGTAAACGAGGTATTGGTCGAAAATGTCGGCGATCTGTCCGGCAAGCCGGTAGGCCGCCGTTTCGCCGCCCGCAAGATAGCCCGACAGCACCTGTTTGGCCGACGCCAGCTCCGGGGCATTGAGGCCGTCTGAAACAAACAGACCCAAGAGCCGCCAGCGCATCACTTCGGTGTCGAAGGGGCTCAGTTCGGGAATGCCGGGCAGCAGGTCGCGCATCAGCCGCCAGGCGAAACCGGCAGGCAGAGAGAAGCGGATGTTGGCCGCGATGCCGTCCTGCTGCGCCAGATAGCGGGCGACAAAGCGGCGCATGCCCTGGCTCTGCACCATCACTTCCTCCGCCGCCAACGCCTGCGGCAGCGGGCGGCTCTGCTGCACTTTGTGCATCATGGCGGCCAAATCTTCGAGGCGGTTGGACTGGTAGAGGTTAAGCATGGCAATCTTTCGCAGACGGGAAAGTCGCGCATTATATATTAGAGAGCGGCAGCCGATGGCAGCGGGAGGCCGTCTGAAAACGCGAAAACGCGGTTTTGCGCCGCGAATGATCATTTATCAAACCTTATGGCGCTTTGCTATAATCCGCCGCCGTAAATGAAATACGCCCGAAGAATTCGAGCAGACCTACGTTATCGGCAAGAAAGAATGGTTCTGAGCGCGCGAGCCGCA
>CAMURX010000063.1 GCA_947097615.1 uncultured Neisseria sp.
GGCCCGGATGCCTGATAATCCGGTATCCGGGGAGGATTAAGGGGGTATTTGGGTAGAATTAGGAGTGATTGGGGGCGAAAACAGCCGAAAATCTTTGTTTAGGTTCCTGCTGCCGAAGGAAGGGCTTTTTTGCAAAGGTCTCAACCTGTGTTTGGATTTCGGCTGTTGGGGGGGAGAAGGGGAAGAGGGGAATTTTGCAAAGGTCTCAGACGGCCTCATTCAAGCCCGACCTGTATTCCAGTACAATCGCCCCTTTTTATAGTTGCTTAGAATTTCAATGATACGGCGTTGCCACCGCTCTTATGTATTACTCATACACGGCGAGCGTTGTCGCCTTGTCTCATTTCCATTTTAAGCAACTATGCCAACCACAACACAATAAGGAACACACCATGCCTTTACATCTCACCCGCCGCCGCTTTCTCAAAAGCACCGCCGCCGTCGGCGCATTCGCCTTCGCCAGCCCCGTTTACCGCGTCCTCGCCGCCGAAGAAGCCGCCGCCTATTACCCGCCCGCGTTGATTCGCGCGCTGATGGGCGACAACGACGGCAGCCAGGCCGCCGCCCACGGCCTTGCCCTGCGCGGACAAAGCGTTACCCTGCCCGAAAAAGCCGGCGAGCAATACGATTTAATCGTGATCGGCGCAGGATTAAGCGGTTTGACCGCCGCCTATCTCTACCGAAAATCCCGCCCCAAAGCCAAGATCCTGATTTTGGACGCGCATCAGGATTTCGGCGGACATGCCATCCGCAACGAATTTAATGCAAACGGCAAACTCATCTTGGGCTACGGCGGCAGCGAATCCATCGACTCGCCCAAAACAGGCTATTCGCGCCAAGCCAAGCAGCTCTTGCGCGACCTCGGCATCGACTACACCAAATTCAACCGCTATTTCGATCAAACCCTGTATCAAAAATGGGGCTTGAAAGAAGGCGTGTTCTTTGACGAAGGCACCTTCGGCAAAAACGCCGTCGTCGCGGGGCAGCCTGAAACAGGCAACGCCAAAGCCGCCGCCGTTATCGCCCAATTCCCCATGCCCGAAGACGCACGCGTCGCACTCACCGCGCTGTACACCAAGCCCACCGACTACTGGCAGGGCAAAAACAAACGCGAGCGCGCCGAGCTTGCCCACAGCACGAGCTACTACGACTTCCTGAAAAACACCGCCAAGCTGCCCGAAAGCGCCCTCAACTACCTCACCCAAATCAGCAGCGAATACTGGGGCATTTCCATCCACGCCATTTCCGTTTATTCCGCGCTGGAAGACGGCTACCCCGGCGTGCAAAACCTGCAAATCAGCCACACAGCCCACACCGAAGAGCCCTATATCTACCACTTCCCCGACGGCAACGCCTCCATCGCCCGCCTGCTGGTGCGCAAACTCATCCCCGGCATCGCCGCAGGCCACACCATGGAAGACATCGTTACCGCGCAGTTTGACTACGGCAAACTGGACTTGCCCGCCAACAACGTGCGCATCCGCCTCAACAGCACCGCGCTGATTGTGCAAAACACGGCAAACGGCGTGGCAGTGGCATACAAAACCCCGGGCAGCCAAGACTTGGCGCGTGCCGACGCGGCAAAATGCATTTTCGCGGGACACAGCGCGCTGGCGGCGAAAATCATGCCCGAAATGCCCGAAGCACAAAAAACGGCTGAGCTGAGCAACTCGCGCACGCCCATGGTTTACGCCAATGCCCTGGTAAAAAACGCCCGCGCCTTCAAAAAACTCGGCGTGCACCGCCTGTATTCGCCCGCCGCCTTCTTCTGCGACGTGAAACTGGACGACCCCGTCAGCATCGGCGACTACCAATTCGCCAAAACGCCCGACGAGCCGATTGTGATCCACATGGCGCATATCGCCACCGCCACCGAAGGCAAAACGCCGCAGGAAATGTATAAAAAAGGGCGCGGCAAACTGGCGGGCATGACCTTTGACGCGATTAAAGAAGAAATGCTCAAACAACTCCGCGCCATCTACGCACTGGCAGGCGAAAATCTGGACGACGACTTGCTCGACGTTTCCATCAACCGCTGGTCACACGGCTACAGCTACGAACGGTTGGATTTGTTCAACACCGAGCGCAACGCGGCGGACACCACCGCAAAAATGCAAAAACGCTTGGGCAACATCCTGATGGCCGGCAGCGACGTGGCATGGAAGCCCTATGTGCAGGACGCGATTGACCAAGCGTACCGTGCGGTGAAAGAAGCGCTGGCCTAGGGCGTGTTGATATTCGGCTTTTGAAGCAGATTTTTCGTCAGAAAATGGCAGATGCAAGGCAAAAATGCGAGCCTATGCCGTCCATAGGCGAGTATTTTTAACGCAGCAGATGCCGTTTTAGGACGAAAAAGCCGCCAAAACGCTGATTGTCAACACGCCCTAAGGCTTTGCCCTTAAAAAGGCCGTCTGAAAGCGAAACTTCAACGAAGTTAAAACGGATTTTCCCGCTTTCAGACGGCCTCTTTTTGCCGACGCGGCATGGAGGGGTTTGCAGTGGGTTTCAGTTGCTTTAAAGGCCGTCTGAAAACGTTTCAGACGGCCTCTTGTCTGCCAAACGGGCTTACTGGCGCTGTGCGTCCACGGCAGCTAGGGCGATCATGTTGACGATGCGGCGCACGGTGGAAATCGGCGTCACAATCTGCACGGGTTTGTTCAAGCCCATCAGGATGGGGCCGACGGTGACGCCGTTGGTGGCGTTGACGCGCAGCAGGTTGTAGCTGATGTTGGCGGCTTCGACGTTGGGCATCACAAGCAGGTTGGCCGCGCCCGAAAGCGTGGTTTCGGGGAAGATACTGCGGCGCATTTCGTCGTCCAGCGCCACGTCAGCCTGCATTTCGCCGTCGATTTCCAACTCGGGATCCAGTTCGCGGATCATTTCCAAAGCCTGCTGCATTTTGGTGGCATCCGCATCGCGGCGCGAACCGAAGTTGGAGTTGGACACCAGCGCGGCTTTGGGCTTGATGCCGAAGCGTTTCATTTCGGCGGCGCACATCAGCGTGCCTTTGGCCAGCTGCTCGGCGGTGGGGTTTTCGTTGATGTAGGTGTCGGCGATGAAGAAGTTGCCTTTGTTGGAAATCAGGGCGTTCATGGCAAAGGCTTCTTTTTCGGGGTTGTTGTAGCCGATCACTTCTTCCATCACGGCGAAGTGGTCGTGGAAGCGTCCCATCGTGCCGCAGACGAGGCCGTCGGCGCGGCCGAGTTTGACCATCAGCGCGCCGACAAGGGTGCTGTTGGCTTTCAGACGGCGTCTGGCCATTTCTTCGGTCACGCCCAGGCGTTTGCGCAGGTTGTAATACTCTTTCCAGCTTTCTTCGTAGTAGGGGCTATTTTTGATGTCGACCAGCTCGAAATCTTTACCCGCCTGAATGGTAAGACCCTGCGCGACGAGGCGCTCTTCGATGAGCTTGGCGTCGCCCACCAGAATCGGGAAGGCGAGCTTCTGCGACACGACCTGCTGGGCGGCGTGCAGCACACGCTCGTCTTCGCCTTCAGTGAGGACGATGCGTTTGATGTCTTTGCGCGCCTGGTTGAAGACGGGGCGCATAAAGAGGCTGGTTTTGTAAACAAACTCGGTGAGTTTTTCGGCGTAGGCTTCCAAATCGTCAATCGGACGGGTGGCGACGCCGGAATCCATCGCGGCTTTGGCAACGGCGGGGGCGATGCGGGCGATCAGGCGCGGGTCGAAGGGTTTGGGAATGAGGTATTCGGGGCCGAAGGTGAGTTCGGCGTCGCCGTATGCGCCGGCCACTTCTGCGCTGGATTCGGCCATGGCCAAATCGGCAATGGCGCGCACGCAGGCGAGTTTCATTTCTTCGTTGATGGTGGTGGCGCCGACATCAAGCGCGCCGCGGAAGATGAAGGGGAAGCAGAGGACGTTGTTGACCTGGTTGGGGAAGTCGGAACGGCCGGTGCCGATAATCACGTCGGGGCGGGCTTCTTTCGCTTCGGGCGGCCAGATTTCGGGCTGCGGGTTGGCGAGTGCGAGGACGATGGGGCTGGCGTTCATGGTTTTCAGCATGTCGGTGCTGAGGACGTTCGGGCCGGAGAGGCCGAGGAAGATGTCTTTGCCGGACACGGCGTCGGCAAGGACGCGCTGGCCGTTGTCGGCAATGGCGTAGCGCACTTTGCTCTCGTCCATGCGTTCGCGGTCTTCGCGGGTTTGGTAGATCACGCCTTTGGAGTCGCAGACGGTGATGTTTTCGCGTTTCATGCCCAGCGCCACAAGCAAATCAAGGCAGGCGATGGCGGCCGCACCTGCGCCGGAGCAGACGAGCGACACTTGGCCGATGTCTTTTTTCACCACGCGCAGGGCGTTGAGAACGGCGGCGGCGGTGATGATGGCGGTGCCGTGCTGGTCGTCGTGGAAGACGGGGATGTTGCAGCGTTCGCGCAGTTTTTTCTCGATGTAGAAACACTCGGGCGCTTTGATGTCTTCGAGGTTGATGCCGCCGAAGGTGGGTTCGAGCGAGGCGATGATTTCCACCAGCTTGTCGGGGTCGGTTTCGTTCACTTCGATGTCGAACACGTCGATATTGGCGAATTTTTTAAACAGCACGCCCTTGCCTTCCATCACGGGCTTGCCCGCCAGTGCGCCGATGTTGCCCAAGCCGAGCACGGCCGTGCCGTTGGAAATCACGGCGACAAGGTTGCCTTTGGCGGTGTATTTGTAGGCGTTCAGCGGGTTGTCGTAAATCTCCATGCAGGGCGCGGCGACGCCGGGCGAGTAGGCCAGCGACAAATCATACTGCGTGCCCAAGGGCTTGGTGGGGGCGACTTGGATTTTGCCCGGATTGGGGTATTCGTGAAAGCGCAGGGCGGCTTCTTTAATCAGTTCATCCATGCTGTTTGCTCCGTGAGGGTTTCGGGTTGGGGAACAGGCCGTCTGAAAAGCCGTTTGCCGGATTTTTTCAGACGGCCTGTGAAGATTTGCAAAGGCGCGATTCTAACACGCGGCGCGGCGCGGTGGGTATGCGAAAGGCCGTCTGAAAGCCTGCAACGGGGCTTTCAGACGGCCTTGGCGCTCTGCGGCGGACGGGAAATCAGAACTTGCCGCCCGATTCGTTCACCATATACACCACGGCGGCTTTCACTTCGTCGTCCGACAGCGCGGAATTGCCGCCGCGCGCTGGCATCATGCCCTTGTCGGTAAAGCCTTCGAGGGCGTGTTTGAACAGGGTGTCCTTGCCTTTTTTGATGCGCGGCGCCCATTCGTCTTTGTGGGTGATGCGCGGGGTGTCGGGAATGGCGGAGTTCGCGCCGTGGCAGCCGAAGCACAGGCCGTCGAACACTTTTTTGCCGTCGGCAGCGGCGCTCTCGGCAGGCTTGGCTTCCGGTTCAGGCTTGGCCTCTTGTGCCGGTTTCTCTTCGGCAGGCGCTTGCGGCGCGGGCGTTTCGGCAGACGCGGCAGGCTGCTGTGCCTGCTCTTGGTCGGCCGCAGCGGCTTCGGATGCGGCCTGATCGGGCGCGGAAACGGCCGCTTCGGCAGCGGGCACGGGTTCGGTGGGTTTCGCCGCTTCCTGCGAGCAGGCGGCCAGTGCCAGAGCGGCGGCGGAAATCATCGCTAAGTAGATTTTCATGCTTTGTGTCCTTTTCGGTTTCGTCATCGTTGCTTGCCATACCGCTGCAAATGAAACGGTATAACACTGGTGAAATTAACACAAAGGCGGACGCGGAAATTTGAGCTGCGTTAAGTTTTGTCAGAATACAAGGAGGAAATAGGCCGTCTGAAACCCATTTTCAGACGGCCTATTTTCCTATTTTGATGTGCACGCTGCGTTTTCAGACGGCCTCAAGCACGCATTCGTCCACGCGCCTGCACCATTGTTCTTTTTCCGCATCACTCAAAAACGATGCTTTGAAGGAGTTTTTGCACAACGTGCGGATGTCGTTTTCGTTTAAGTCCAGCGCATCGGCAACGTCGGTGAAATTTTTGTTCATATAGCCGCCGAAATAGGCCGGATCGTCTGAATTGACGGTAACGAGTACGCCGCGTTCGAGCATACGGTGCAGGTTGTGGCGGGTCAGCTCGCTGACGACTTTGAGTTTCAAGTTGCTCAAGGGGCAGACAGTGAGCGGCATTTGTTCGGCGATGAGGCGGCGCATCAGCGCGTCGTCTTCTTCGGCGCGCACGCCGTGGTCGATACGGCTGACTTTGAGCAAATCGAGTGCTTCGTAAACGTATTCGGGCGGCCCTTCTTCGCCCGCGTGGGCGACGGCGAGGAAACCTTCGGCGCGGGCGCGCTCGAACACGCGGGCGAATTTTGACGGCGGGTGGCCGACTTCGCTGGAATCGAGGCCGACGCCGATGATGTGTTGTTTAAACGGCAAAGCCTGTTCGAGCGTGGCGAATGCGTCCTCTTCGGAGAGGTGGCGCAAAAAGCACATAATCAGGCGGCTGCCGATGCCCCATTTGGTTTCGGCGTCGCGACAGGCGCGGGTGAGGCCGTTTAATACGGTGTCAAATGCTACGCCGCGTGCGGTGTGGGTTTGCGGGTCGAAAAAGATTTCGCTGTGTACGACATGATCGTCGCGGCAGCGGGCGAAATAGGCGGTGGCCAAGTCGTAAAAATCCTGCTCGTACAGCAGCACCGAGGCGCCGGCGTAATAAATGTCGAGAAAGGATTGCAGGTTGTGGAAATCGTAGGCGCGGCGCAGGGTTTCGACATCGGGATAGGGAATGGCCACGCCGTTGCGGCGGGCGATTTCAAACATGAGTTCGGGCTCGAAGGTGCCTTCGATGTGGACGTGCAGCTCGGCTTTGGGCAGGGTGCGGATGAGGGCTTTGCGGGTCATGCGTGGGCTTTCGTGGGGATGGTTTGAGGCCGTCTGAAAGGGTTTCAGACGGCCTCAAAGGTTTCAGACGGCCTGGAGCTTATTGTTTTGTCTCGTCTTTCGATTTTTTCATTTTGTCGTAAATCAGGCCGTAGATGCCGAAAGGCTTGGGAATGTCGGGCAGCATGGCTTTGCCGGTTTCTTTCAGGTTTTTCTTGGCCAAATGGCCGGTGGGCGTGTTGCAGCGCTGCACTTCGACGGGGCGGGGGGTGCTGCCGCCGATTTCCTGTATCTGCATACCGCAGCGGCCGCCGTCTTCAAAATACACCGCTTCGTAGTCTTTGCCGGCTTCGGGGATGAATTTCACGGCAACATGGCAGCTTTGGCTTGTCGTGGTGTTGCCGGTTTTCATCGGCATGCCGCCGCTCAAAATCTGAACGGTCACGGGGCGTCCGCTGCGTGCGGCCAGCTCGCGGTAGAAAGCCCGGCCGTTTTGGCCGCCGGTTGCTTGGCGGGAGTAGTCGCTTTCGGGCATGCCGAGGCTAAAGTTTTTGGCGATGCCGCGGAAAGAAGCGGCTGTGTCGCTCCAGCTGTTGCCCGCCGTAACCATAATGGCGTCGGATTTGGGCGTGCAGTCGGTGTCTTCGTAGGCGATGGTGGAAAAATAGTTGCGGCCGTAAATGCGCAGGCGTGCGTCTTCCTCCGGCTTGTAGTCGCGCGCGGGGGTGTAGTCGCCGGGTTTGGGCGGGGCTTTGTCAAACAGGGCTTGGGGACTGCCGAAGATTTTTTTGTCGGGATACAGGGCGTGCAGCACGGGGTTGTAGCAGGCCGAGAGTAGGGGCAGTGCCAGGGCGCAAACGAGAAAAGTTTTTTTCATGGCGTTATCTTTAATGTGTGTTTGGATACGGGAGGCCGTCTGAAAAGTGGTTTTGCTTTTTCAGACGGCCTTTGTTTTGCTTCGGCGTTAAGCGACTTGGGTTTGGTGCTCGCCGCCCACGCGCTCGCGGATGCTGCCCAGGCGGTAAACGGTTTCGCCCTGTCCGCTTAAAAACGCGGCCACTGCGTCGGCATCTTCGGCAGCGACCACCAGCACCATGCCGATGCCGCAGTTAAACGTGCGGTACATTTCCTGCGTTTCGACATTGCCCGCTTGTTGCAGCCATTGGAACAGCTTGGGCATTTGCCACGCGTCGGCGTCGATTTGGGCGACGGTGTTTTCCGGCAGAATACGCGGCACGTTTTCGGTGATGCCGCCGCCGGTGATGTGCGCCATGCCTTTGATAGTAAATTGTTTGAGTGTGGCCAGAATCGGTTTGACATACAGGCGCGTGGGGGCGATTACGGCTTCGCGCAAGGTTTTGCCATTGTCAAATTCCGCGTCCAAATCGGGCGCGTCGCGCTCGATGATTTTGCGGATAAGCGAGTAGCCGTTGGAGTGTGCGCCGTTGGAGGCCAAACCGAGCACCGCGTCGCCCGCTTTAATGCTGCGGCCGTTGATGACGCGGTCTTTTTCAACCACGCCCACGGCAAAGCCCGCCAAATCGTATTCGCCTTCGGGATACATGCCGGGCATTTCGGCGGTTTCGCCGCCGATAAGGGCGCAGCCGGATTCTTCGCAGCCTTGCGCGATGCCTTTAATCACGTCGGTGGCGCGTTCGACATCGAGTTTGCCGCAGGCGAAATAATCTAGGAAAAACAAGGGTTCTGCACCTTGTACCAGAATATCGTTCACGCTCATGGCCACCAAATCGATGCCCACGGTATCGTGTTTGTCCCAGTCAAACGCGAGTTTGAGTTTGGTGCCCACGCCGTCCGTGCCGCTCACGAGTACGGGGTTTTGGTATTTTTTGCCGATTTCAACCAGCGCGCCGAAGCCGCCCAAATCTCCCAATACTTCGGGGCGCATGGTGCGTTTGGCAAAGGGTTTGATGTTTTCGACCAGGCGGTCGCCCGCGTCGATGTCCACGCCCGCGTCGCGGTAGCTTAAAGATTCGCTCATGTCTGCTCTGCTTTCAAAACGGTAGGAAAAAAAA
>CAMURX010000064.1 GCA_947097615.1 uncultured Neisseria sp.
TATCTGAAAAAAGTGATTACGCCCACCGTCAGCGGCGTGGTGGTGATGATGATCGGTTTGAGCCTTATCAGTGTGGCGATTACCGAGTTCGGCGGCGGCTTCGCGGCACAGGGCAACGGCACCTTCGGCTCGCTGCAAAACATCGGCCTCGCCTCCTTCGTGCTGGCCGTGGTGCTGGTGTTCAACTGCCTGAAAAACCCGCTGCTGCGCATGAGCGGCATCGCCGTGGGCATGATTGCGGGCTACGCGGTGGCGCTGTATTTGGGCATGGTCGATTTTTCCGTGCTGGACAATCTCCCCACCCTCACCCTGCCCGTGCCCTTCAAATACGGCTTCGATTTCCAACCGGCGCCGTTTATGGTGGCCGCGCTGGTTTACCTTCTGAGCATTTTCGAAGCAGTGGGCGACCTGACCGCCACGGCCATGGTGTCGGGCGAAGACTACGAAGGCGAAGTCTTCCGCAGCCGCCTGCGCGGCGGTGTGCTGGCCGACGGGCTGGTGTCGGTGATTGCCACCGCGCTGGGCTCACTGCCGCTGACCACCTTCGCGCAAAACAACGGCGTGATCCAAATGACGGGCGTCGCCTCGCGCCACGTCGGCCGCTACATCGCCGCGATTTTGGTGCTGCTGGGGCTGTTTCCCGTCGTTGGCCGCGCCTTCACCACCATCCCCAGCCCCGTTATCGGCGGCGCGATGGTGCTGATGTTCGGCCTGATTACCGTGGCCGGCGTGCGCATCCTGATGAGCCGCGGCATCAACCGCCGCGAAACCGTTATCGCCGCCACTGCCATCGGCCTCGGCCTGGGCGTGAGCTTCAAACCCGAAGTCTTTGCCCTGCTGCCGCTCAAAGAGCTGTTCCAAAACCCCATCTGCATGGGCGGCTGCGCCGCGCTTTTGATGAACCTGCTGATGCCGCACGACAACGGCAGCCGCGTCTACCTGAGCGACGATTTGGAAGTATAGGCCGTCTGAAACGGCCGCCCCAAGCGCCTGCCCCACAGGCTTTTTGTCCGCAAGGACGTTCACACAAGGAAACCCGCCATGACCTCAAAAACCATGCTCGCCGCCGTCCGCGGCATGCACTGCCCCAACTGCGTCGCCAAAGTCAACCGCGCCTTCTCGTCGGTTGACGGCGTCACCGCCGCCGAAGCCGATCTCGAAGGCCAAAACGCCCGCATCACCTACGACCCCGCCGTCACCGACCCCGAACACGTGATGGCGGGCTTCGTCGAAATCTTCGGCAACCGCTTCGAGCTCGCCATACTCGAATCCTGAGCCGCTGCCGTCACGAAAGGCCGTCTGAAAACCCAATTTTGGGGTTTCAGACGGCCTTTTTTATTCGCGCCAATGCCCTGCAAAGTTGCCGCAGCGGTATCAACCCCCACCCTAACCCTCCCCCATTTATGCTCCAACGGGGTACAAGCGGGGGAGGGGACGCTGTTATCCGATTAAGATTCATCCCAGATCATCCCGATTTCAGAACCATCACTCCCGTACAGGAAACAGCCTTCCGCCCTACTCTTTCATCAGAAATTTATCGTAATCCGGCAGACAGGGCAGCAGGCCGTCCGGAACGGTGTGGCGGCTGTCGGCGCGCAGGTTGGCGAGGGCGAGGGGGCGGTTGTTTTCGTCGGCGATCAGCGGCCAGTAGGGGCGGATGAAGGGGGGGATGCGGTGTTCGTGCAGGATTTGTTTGTGCGGTTTGCGGCCTGCGGGGGTGTGCAGCAGGTCGCCTTTTTCTATCGGGCGGATGCGCAGGGTTTGCTCAAAAATTTCGCGCGGCAGGCCGTGGGCGGCGCGGCGGAGCTGCCAGCCTGCGGCCTGCAGGTCTTTCAGGCTGCCTTGCGCGGCGGCGGGGGTGTATTGCCGCTGCCAGTTTTGCGGCAGGAGGAACAGGCGGTTTCGGCTGGCGATGAGGGTGTGATCGGACAGCGGCCATTGCGCTTCGCCTGTGCCGATTTGGTTTAACACGCGGCAGAAGTCGGCGAGGAAGGCTTGGTTTTTCAGGCTGCCGCCCGCTTCGAGCAGCAGGCGGCGGGCGATTTGGCGGCGGCGGGCGGGGGCGAGCTGCCGCCAGGCGGCGGTGTTGAAGCCGTGGGCGTCGTGCACGGACTGCCAGTCGGCGTCGGCGGTTTCCTGCAATACGGCCAATTCGTCCTGCAAGAGGGCGACGGCAGCGCGGATGTGGGCATCCAGCTGCGGCTGTATCTGCCGCAGGCGGGGCAGGCCGTCGTGGCGCAGGCGGTTGCGCAGGTAGGCGGGGTCGGCGTTGGCGGGGTCGGTGATGTAGTCGAGGCGGTGTTCTGCGGCGTAGGCGGCCAGTTCGGCGCGGCTGTAGGGCAAGAGCGGCCGCCAGATGTGCACGGCGGGGTTTTCGGCAAGGGGGCGCAGTTCGGGCATGGCGGCAAGGGCGCGCAGGCCGCCGCCGCGCAGGGCGGCGAGGAAGAAGGTTTCGGTTTGGTCGTCGGCGTGGTGGGCGGCGGCGAGGATGTCGGCGCTGCTGCGGGCGAAGGCTTGGTAACGCGCTTCGCGGGCGGCGGCTTCGATGCCTCGTCCTGCGGGGCGGACGGTAACTTTTTCGACGCGCAGGGGGATGCCGAGGCGTGCGCAGTAGCTGCGGCAGAAATCGAGCCAGCCGTCGGCATCGGCGTGCAGGCCGTGGTGGACGTGGACGGCGGTCAGTTCGGCGTTCAGGCTGCCTTTGAGCTGCGCGAGGATGTTCAGCAGGACGACGGAATCAAGCCCGCCGCTGAGGGCGGTTTCGATGCGGCGGGCGCGGAGGACGACGGCGGGTAGGGCGCGGAGGACGGCGGCGGGAACGGGGTGCATGGTTTCGGGTTTTCGGGGTGGGTTTGCGGGAGGCCGTTCCCACCTATACTCCTGCGGGGCATAAACGCGGGAACGACGTTTCTGAAAGCGCGGTTTCGGCAAAGTAAAAACTGCCTTTAAGGTTTCGCCCCCTTGCTTTCGGAGATGTCCAAGGTGGCAGTGCAGGCGGCAGCGGCGCATTCTGTTACGGTGAGCACGGCGGTGTAGTCGGCGTCTGCGGCTGCCGTCCAATTCAGGCCGGGGTTTTTCAAGCCGCTCTGTTCGCCCACAAGCGCGCCGTGGCGGGTGTCTTCGTCATACAGATCGACATGCGCGCTGCTGTTGAACAGTTGCAGGCGCAGTTTGCCGCAGTGTTTGCCGCAGCTGCCGCTGATGCGGTAGGTTTTACCGGCGGCAAGGCGGGCGGCGGCGGTGATGGTTTGTCCGGCGGGAAGCTGTTCGGTTTGACTGACGATGCCGCGTGTGGCAGGCGCATTGTCGGCGGCGCAGGCGGCGGATGCGGCAAACAGGGCGGCGAACATCAGGGCAGTTTTTTTCATGAGGTTTCCTTTGGTTGGGGGATGGGGTTTGGTTGTGGGGGCTGGCTTTCAGACGGCTTCTGAGGCCGTCTGAAAGCCGTAGGATTCAGCGAAGCCAAAACGGGAGGCGGCGTTTCAGGCTGCCTTTAAAGTTCTGAAACCGCGTACGTTGCTGGGCAACACACCCTACACGGCGGGCTTTCAGGCTGCCTTCGGGTAACTGCAATCCGCTCCCTCTCCTGCGCTTGCGCGGGGGAGAGTTGGGGAGGGGGTGGCGGTTGGCAAAACCGCTTTTCGCTGATGTCCTGCAAAAATTGCCACAGCGGCAACCACCCCCACCCTAGCCCTCCCCGCGAGCGGGAGAGGGAACGGGGTTTTCAGACGGCCTCTGAGGCAGCCTGAAACGGCAAAACACGGTTTTTCAGGCTGCCTTCGTTCAGATTTTATACGCCGTTTCGCCCAAGGCCATCGGCGCGGGGTTTTGCGCCACCCATTGCGCGGCGAGTTCGCACAGGCGTTGGGAGAGCGTGCCGTCGTCGCCGAGGATGCCTTTTTGGATGGCGGCGATTTCGGCGAGTGCGTCGGCGGCAAGGGGCGTGCCGAGTTTGGTGTATTTGGGGAAGGCGTTGATCATTTTGCGGTGTTCCCTGCCCCAGTTGCCCATGGCGTTGCGCAGCAGTTCGTCGCGGATGCGCCCTGCGATGCGGATGATTTCGCCCTGCACGGTGGCGGCACGTCCCGATGGCGGCACGAGTGCGTCCCAGCCGTTGATGTATTTGTCCCACAGCGTATCGCCTGCAAGCACAATCGGGGCGGTGGGTATGGGCTGCGGCTCTTCGCACACGGGTTCGGGGGCAACTCCGAACATTTCGCACAGGCGGCGCAGGGCGGCGTAGCCTTCGGGTGTGTGTGGGACTTCAAAGCGTTCCATGTGTTCGTCGTAATGGTCGCGCGACCATGCCACCTGCTCGCGCTGCTGTTCGGTGATGGTCATGCCGGCCTGCAAATAGATTTCGGTGCAGGCAATCATGTCGGCAATTCTGTCGGAGAGCGGGGCGGTATCCAACAGGCTGTCAAACGGGGTTTGCCCGCGCCGGTTTTTGGCGGCGGGGTTGGCACCGTGCGCCAGCAGCAGTTTGACCAGCGGCGCGGTGCGGGCGAAATGGAGAATGGAGTTGCCGAACTCGTTGGTGTAACTGGCGTTTGCGCCGTTTTGCAGCAGCACGGCGGCGTGTTCGGCGTTGCATGCTTGGACTTGATGATAGAGCGGCGGGCTGTCGTCGGCGGTGCGTTGGAAATTAACATCCGCGCCGTGGTCGATCAGCCATTGCATGAAGGCGGGCGGGGTGGCGCGCATCGCCAGCGGATGCGATTTCCCTATGGTGCGCTCGACGGCGTTGATGTCGGTGTCGTCATACACGGCTTGCAGGGCGGCAAGATCGCCTGCTTGGCACAGTTCGCAGAAGTTTTTGGGGAGGGTGGTTTTCTTTTTGGGCATGGGGGAGCCCTTTGTGTGGGTTGGAGGGAGGCCGTCTGAACGGTGGTGTTGGGACGGCGAAACGGTAAAACGGGTTTCGGGATGCCTTTTAACTGCGTTGAAGCCGGGCTTTCAGACGGCCTTCAAGGCTGCTTTGCTTTGGCCGACGCGGTGGGCAGGATTGGATTGAGGCCGTCTGAAAGCGGAGAAACGGAGCTTTCAGACGGCCTTTTTGTGTTTACGGTTTGGCGTTTGCGGGCGGGGCGGCGGGTTTGGCGTTGTTGAGCCACTGCCATTGTTCGCGGATGGCGCGTTCGAGTGCCTGCTGTTTTTCTTCGGCGCTCGCCAGCCCTTCGGTGAGGCCTTTGTAGTCGAGTGTAACGGAGAGGTTGTCGGGTTTGCCGCGGATGATGAGGGGGACGGGCGTGCCCTGCCCGCCTGCGGGGTAGAGTTTGAGGCGCTCGTTGAGGGTCATGGTGTTGAAGTCGGTGGCGCCGGTGAGTTCGATGCGAAAGGTGTCGGAATAAAGCTCGGCTTTGTCGTGGCGGCTGATGCCTTTGCCGATGCTGCTGCTCATGGTGAAGCGCTCGAAGGGGGTGGCGGAGTTGCCGTCGGTTTGCACGGCCTGGCTGCCGAGGAGGTTTTGCAGCGCGCGGTTGAGGTTGACGCCGTGCCATGCGCCTTTGCTGAGGTTGAGTTCGAGGGTGCCGGAGAGGGTGCGGGTGAGGCCGGCGCGGCCTGTACCTTGGGCGGTGAGGTCGATTTCGGCGTCGCCGCGGCCGCTGATGTTGCCGTAGCGGAAGAGATCCTGCATGAGGGGGCGGATGTTGATGTTGCGGGCGTATTGTTGCAGGCGGTAGGTGGGCGGGGTGGTGGCGGCCATGCTGATGCCGCCTTCCATCACGCCGTTGTAGAGTTCGGCGCTGAAATCGGGCAGGACGATGCGTTCGCGGTCGGCTTGCAGGCGGGTGGTGAGGTTGTTGATTTCGAGATTGGGCGATTGCAGGGTTTTGACGGCGATGTCGGCTTCGATTTCGGGCGCACCGGGTTTTTGCAGCCAGGCGGGGTAGGCGGCGGCGCTGTCGGCGGGCAGGCTTTCGAGGTAGGGAGACAGGGAGAGTTTGTCGAGGCGCAGGTCGGCATTGAGGCGGGCTGGCTGTTTGCCGGCGGCGGGGGTGTAGGCGGCTTTGAGGGCGAGGGCTTCGCGGTCGAGCTGTCCTTTCAGACGGCCTTCCCAGGCGCCGTTGCGGTATGTCCACGAGCCGTCGAGTTCGCTGACGAGGCGGGGACGGGGGTTGCCGGTGAGGTTGTCGAGGCGGGTGGTGAGTTTGAGGGCAGGCAGCACCCAGTCGGCGCCGCTGCGGTTGACGGCGGTGTCGAGTGTGAAGGCGGTTTGTGTGGCGGCGGTTTTGCGGCTGCCGTTGAGGAGCGCCTGTTCGACGGCCAGCGAGCCGGGGCGCAGGGCGATGTCTTTGGCCGAGAGGGTGGCGTCCCACTGCGCATCGTCCCATTGCGCGGTGAGCACGGCGTTGGCGGAGCGGGCAGACAGCCTGCCGTCGGCGGCGTTGAGCGCGGGCGCTTCGGCGTTCAGGTGGAGTTTGTAGGCGGGGATGTCGAGCTGCAAACCGGCTTGGGTGAAGCGGATATTGTTGCCGCGCCGCTGCCAGAGGGTATCGGCGGTGAAACGGAAGGCGAGTTCGGCGTCGCGGTAGCGGCTGCTGCCGGTGAGCGCCATTTCGGGCATCTGCCAGCTGCCGCTGCTGCGGTGGAGCACGCCTTGCAGTTTCCATTGCGCTTCGTTTTCCCACAGCGGGGTTTTCAGACGGCCGTCTGCCTTGATTTGGGTTTGTTCGTCGTCGGCATTGTTGATGTTGAAGCCGACGTCTTCGAGAACATGGCGGTGCTGCGGCGTATCGATCAGCACGCGCCCGCCTTCGACGATGATACGGTCGACTGCCGTCCCGCTCTGTTTTTCCAGTAGGTCGCGCACGTTCCATTCGCCCGCCGCGTCGCGCGCCAGGGAAACGACGGGGCGGACGAATACCCATTTTTCTATCCTCGGTTCGCCGAACAGGCTTGCCCAGCCGATGCCCACGCGCATTTCTTCGGCACGCATCTGCGTACCCGCGCCGTCGGGCTGCGTCAGCTCGACCTGTTTGAGCGTCACCGTCGGACGCGGAAAAATGGCGGCGGAAACGCCGTTTTCGACGAAACGCACGCGCCGCCCCGTTCCGGCCACCGCTTCGTCGGCCGCACGCCGCAGGTTTTCCGGCGAAAAAAGCCAAGAAAGCAGGATATGTTTCACCGCAAAAGCCAGCACAAACAACAGCGTGCCGCCGCTGATGAGTTTCATCCAAAATTTACCCGATTGCAGACGTTTCATATCCCGTGCCGATGGTGCAAAAAACAGCGGCGGAGTATAGCAGATTGCGCCGCACCCTTTTCAGACGGCCTTTCCGTCGCTGCGGCGGCACGAAAGGCCATCTGAAAAGACAGAAACCCGCCTGTCTGCCGCATAAGGCCGTCTGAAAAGGACGAAGGCGGCGGTTTCGACTCCGCTTTCAGACGGCCTGCCCATCCTGTGCTACCATCGCCCGCCTTATCCGCAGCAGGAGCAGCCGAACCATGATTATCGTGATGCACAAACACGCGCCCGCCGAAGCCGTGGCCGCCGTTACCGACTTTATCCGCAGCAAAGGCCTGCGCGAACACGTTTCGCGCGGCGACGAGCGCACCATCATCGGCGCGGTGGGCGACGAGCGCGTGTTCCAAGTGCAGGAAATCGAAGCCCTGCCCCACGTCGAACGCGCCATCCGCGTGCTCTCCAACTGGCGCATCATCAGCCGCGAAACACAGGCCGAAGACAGCGTGGTGACCGTGCGCGGCGTTGCTTTCGGCGGTGCGAAAATCCTGTCCGTCACCGCCCTGCCCGACTGCCCCGCCGCCGACGCGCTCTACCTCGACCCCTTCCGCCTGCCCGGCAACCCCTACGCCGAACAACAGCCGCCGGGCGAAAAAGAACAAATCCGCCTGCTGCGCGGGAACACCGCCGCCAACCATGCCGCAGGCCGCCCCGTGCTGGTGCGCATCCGCGACGTGCGTCAAATCGAAGCCGCCCTGCAGGCCGAAGCCGACATCCTCTATCTCGGCGGCGAACTGATGGCCAACCGCGCCCTGCAGGACGAAATAGGCCGTCTGAACACCCCGCTGGTACTGTGCAAAGACAAACACCACAGCACCGACGAATGGCTCACCGCTGCCGAACACATCGCCCTCAAAGGCAACCACCAAATCATCCTCGGCGAAAGCGGCACGCTCAGCTTCTCGCCGCGCCACCCCCACCGCCTCGACACCGACGCCCTCGTCCGCGCCCGCCGCCTCTGCCGCCTGCCCGTGCTCGCCAACATCACCCGCCTGCACCACAGCGACATGCCGCAGGAAATCCTACGCAAACTGGCCGAAGCCGCCGGCGCGAACGCCGTCGTCCACACCTTAAATACAAGCATCCGTTAATATCGAACCGCCGCCCGCGTCAGGCAGCGGAAACGCGGTGCAAAGGCCGTCTGAAAACGCAGAAAGAGCAAGGCTTTCCCGCGTTTCAGACGGCCTCATTGCATTTATTTATCACAATCCTTTTCACACTGTAAAACCCCCTGCCCTTCGTATTCCTATTTATCGGGAATTGGTTTATAGTTCGGCCACTACTGCAAACTACATTTGCAGTGTTTCAGAAGAAAAACAGCCAAGGAACAATATTATGTTAGAAACTTACCGCAAAGCCGCCGCCGAGCGCGCCGCTCTGGGCATCCCCGCCCTGCCCCTCTCCGCCCAGCAAACCGCCGATCTGGTGGAACTGCTGAAAAACCCGCCCGCCGGCGAAGACCATCAGTTTTTGGTCGATCTGCTCGCCCACCGCGTGCCGCCCGGCG
>CAMURX010000065.1 GCA_947097615.1 uncultured Neisseria sp.
AAAACACATGAAAAAATGCGTGATACTGAGCGGCGCCGGCATCAGCGCCGAGAGCGGGTTACAGACTTTCCGCGACAGCGACGGCCTGTGGGAAGGACACCGTATTGAAGACGTCTGCACCCCCGCAGCCTTTGAGCGCAGTCCGCAAACCGTTATCGACTTTTACAACGAGCGCCGCCGCAAAGCCGCGGCCGCCGCGCCCAATGCCGCCCATCTGGCCATTGCCCGCCTGCAGCAGGGCTACGACACCCGCATCGTTACCCAAAACGTCGATGATTTGCACGAGCGCGCCGGCAGCCGCCAAGTGCTGCACCTGCACGGCGAGCTGAACAAACTGCGCAGCAGCATCGACGAGGGCGAAATCATCGGCTGGCAGGGCGACCAGCGGCTGGAAGACTGCGACAGCAAAGGCTGGCCGCTGCGCCCGCATATCGTTTGGTTCGGCGAAGAAGTGCCGCTGATCGGGCAGGCCGCGCAATGGGTGGAAGCGGCCGACACCGTCATCGTGGTCGGCACGTCGCTCAAAGTCTATCCCGCCGCCGGCCTGCTCGCCTACGCCCGCGCCGATGCGGACATCTACCTGATCGACCCCAAGCCCAACCTGAGCAGCCGCCGCGTCGAAATCATCCCCCAAACCGCCTGCGCCGGCGTACCGCCGCTGGTGGAATGGCTGTTGGCAAAGGCAGCCTGAACCCTTTGCAAAACCCCAAAGGCAGCCTGAAAAATAAAAGCAGCTTGAAAACCGTTTTGCGGCTTTCAGGCTGCCCTTAAATCTGCAAACACAAAATATTGCACGTCAGCCCGGCGGCGGTGCCGGTGAGCAGGATTTTGTTTCCTGTTTTCAGACGGCCTTCGTCGAGCGCCTGGCACAGGGCGAAGGGAACGGAGGCGGAAACCATATTGCCGTATTGCGCTACGGTATCGATGTATTGCCCTGTTTTGAAACCCAGTGTTTCCATCATCAGCGGCAGGGCTTTGCTGGCCTGATGGGGGATGACGAGGTCGATGTCGGCCAGGCTTAACCGGGTTTGCGCCCAAAATTCGGCAAACAGGGCGGGGATTTTTTGGCGGGAGAGTTTGAGCACTTCGCGCCCTTTCATGTCAAACAGAAATTCGGCGGGGTCGCTTTGGGCGTAACGCTGCGGCGGCAGGGCGGTAAGGCCGCCGCGGATTTCGGTGCTGTGTGCGCCCTGCGGCCAGGTTTGCTGCACGGCGGCAATCACGCCTTTTTCGGCTTCGGTGCGGCGGATGACGACGGCTGCCGCGCCGTCGCCGAATAATTCGAAACTCTCGCGCTGGGCGGGATTGAGTACGCAGGAGGCGAGATCGCCGGCGACAATCAGTGCGGTGCGGTAGCGGCCTGCGGCGATTGGGTACGACAGGGTGTCGAGCGCGGTGATGAAGCTGGTGCAGGTGGAGTTGACGTCCCACGCGGGGATGCTTGTGCCTTGGGCGATTTGTTCGTGAATCAGGGCGGCGGTGCAGGGGATGGGCTGTACGCCCACGGCGGCGGCGGAGACGATGCAGTCCAAATCGGCGGCGGCGATGCCGGCTTTGGCCAGCGCCTTGCGGGCGGCATCGCACATCATGCTGAGCTGGGTTTCGCCGTCGGCGGCGCGGTAGCGGGTTTGTGCGCCGAACTGTACGCGCCGTGCAGACAGGCTGCTGCCCCAGCCGATGATTTCCAGTTTGTTCATATTTTTCTCTCGATGCGTTTGAGTTTGCGGTTTTCAGGCTGCGTGTAGGGGATAAAGCGGTATTGCACGTCCTCGATGCCGTATTGCGTCATCAGGTTTTCAAACCGGCAAACGATGGCATTTTGCTGCTGCCCGTGGCCGTCTGAAAGGGCGATTTCGACGGTATGGTTGTCGGTTTGGCAGACGCGGTATTCGCGGATGCCGTCAACAAACAAAATGCAGCGGCGGATAAAGTCGGGATAGATTTCTACGGTTTCGCCCGCGCGGTCAGTAAAGACAAAGATGTCGTCGGTGCGGCCTTCGATTTTTTCCAGCGCCAGATGGGGCGAGCCGCACGGGCAGGGTTCGCGGCGGATGTGCAGGATGTCGTTGAGACGGTAGCGCACAAAAGCCTGCGAGCGGCGTTTGAGATCGGTAATCACGGGGATGAAGCGGGTGTTGTCCAGCCATTCTGGTTCAACCATTACGATGTCTTCGTTCAGGTGCAGCGTGCCGCAGCGGCAGGTGGCGGCGAGAAAGCCTTCGGTGGCCTGGTAGATTTGATCGACAAAAGGCCGTCTGAACGCGACGGCGATGTGTGCGGCATCGCGCGTTTCCAAAACTTCGGCTACCGAGATGACTTTTTGCAGATTGAGATTCAGACGGCCTTGATTTTGGAAGTCCGCCAAACGTGCCAGCACCGAGGCGGGCGCAACCAAAATGGTGGGGCGCATCTGTTGCAGCGCGTCCAGATGCTGCGGCAGCGGCGTTTGCATATCGAAAAAGCGAAACGCCAAAAAGCGCGAATCCAGCGTTTGATACAGATTGTTGTCGGCACGCAGGAAAAAGGCGATGCGCTGGCCGAACAGCCTGCCCTGCGGCAGCATTTTGGCCAGCACCGCCGCCGCCCACATCGCCTGCTCTTCGGGCGTGGTCAGAAACAGGCCGCGATGCCCCGATGTACCGGAAGACAAACCCACCGACACGCGGCCGATTGCGGGCGAAAAATCGCGGCTGCGCTCGGCTTCGAGGGCAACGGCCAGCGCCTCTTCTTTGCCGATGCCTACGGTGTTGAGCGCGTCAAAGTTATCCATCATCAGGGTTTTGTCCATCTGAAAGCGTGCAAAGTCAATGCCGTTGCGAAAATACGGCGCATGCCGTCTGAAAAATTCGAGCTGCCTTTTGATCGCGTCCTGCTGCCAGGCGGTTACGGCGGCGCGGGTTCGGCGGGGAAACCAGCGGGTGCGGACAAAGGTAGCGAGAAACAGCCACAGCCTGTTCATAAGATACCGCCGATGTATTCGGGCGTATCGTGGCTGACCAGTACGCGAATGCCGTCTGACTGGATGGTTTGCAGCAGGGCGGTGTTGGCGCGGTAGGCGGCGAAGTCGTCTTGAATCAGGCGCGGGATGCGGCGCATCTGGTCGGTCAGCGCGAGCACGTCCTGCCCCCAGCACACGTCGGCGGCGAGAAAGATTTTGTATTCGGGTACAAACAGGCAGCCCTGCCCTTTGGCGTGGCCGTCGAGCGCGGCCAGAAACAGCGAGCCGTCGCCCAACAAATCGGCGCTGGGCGCGTAGGGAAAGGCCGTCTGAACGCCGTTTATCGGCACGATTTGGGCGCGCTGCTCGAAATCGTCGGGCAGAAATTCGGGAAAAATCAGCGAGCGCAGCTTGTTTTCGCGGTAGGTGTCCCAGCAGCCCTGCGTGAGCAGCAGTCGGGCATGGGGAAAGGATTTGAGGCCGCCGATGTGGTCGGGGTGCAGGTGGGAAACAATAACGGTATCAATCTCTTGCGCCGCGATGCCCTCGGCGGCCAAACGCGCGGCAATGGTGTCTTCGGCGCGGACATAAGTGGGGTTGATGGCGCGGTAAATCAGGTATTTCCAATAAAAGCGGTTGAGCGCAGTGCCGTATCCGGTGTCGTACAGGATATGGCCGTGAACGCGGTGTTTGATCAGAAACACGCCGGCCTGGAACACGCGTTTTTGCTTGGGGTGGTGGCGGAAAATGCGTTGTAAGTGGTTGACGCAGTGGCCGCAGGCGAAATAGCGGACGGATTCAATCAAGGGGGCAGTGGCGGACATAGTGTTCGATTCCTTGTGCGATGCGGATGCGCGGCTCGTAGCCCAGCTCGCGCCGCGCTTTTTCGATGTTGAGGGTTTGGCTGTAAGTCAGCAGGCAGGCGGTGTAGCGCGTGAGCGGCGGCTCTTTGCGGATGCGCAAAAATTGATAGGTTTTTTCCAGTACATTGGCCGCTATCCACAAGCCGCGCTGCGATACGGCGCGGGTGCGCATGGTTTGCCCCGCAGCCTGAAAAAACCGCGCCAGCAGATCGGCAAAGGGCTGCGGCTCGCCGTTGGTGATGTTGTAGGCTTGGTTTAACGCGAGCCCGCATGCCAAAGCCAGATTCAGCGCGTGGGCAACGTTTTCCACGCAGGTCAGGTCGGTCAGGTGTCGGCCGCCGTTGACCAGCGGGATGCCCATGCTGCGGTTGCGTGCGAGCAGGCGCGGGATGATGCTGGTGTCGCCCACGCCAAACAGCCCGCGCGGGCGGATAATCACATACGGCACGCCGCTTTCGCGCACCATCTGCTCGGCCAGGATTTTGCTGCGGATGTAGTGGTTGAGCCGGTTGTCGGCGGGTGCGTCGGTTTCGCGCAGGCCGGTTTGGTCGCGCGGGGCGGTGTAAATGCTGGGCGAAGACACAAACACCAGCCGCCGGATGCCGTGTTGCAGGCAGCCTGAAAGCACGTTTTGCGTGCCCAGCACATTGGCGCGGTAAAAATCGCCCCAGCGTCCCCACACGCTCGACAAAGCGCCCGCGTGGATGCAGTAGTCTGCGCCATTTAGCGCCTGCGCCACCGCAGCTGCGTCCGACAAATCGCCGCACACGGTCTCGATGCCGCATTCGCGCTCCAGTTGCGCCGCCTTGTCCGCGTCGCGGCCGAAACCGCGCACCGCGTAACCCGCCGCCAGCAGCTCGCGCACGGCATAGCCGCCGAGAAAACCGGTCGCGCCGGTGATCAAAACCTTTGCCATTTGCTCCACTTTCGTTTTCAGGCAGCCTGAAGAATTTCCAAGCTGTTTACAAACCGTATTTTTCCAAAATATTGCGGTACAAACCGTTGCTCAGTCTGCCCAACAGATACCACACCGCCCGCCGCCGCAGCGGCAGATGGCGTACATACACCGCCGTGTATTCCAAAGCAGGCACTGCGCCGCGCGTTTTTTTAAACAAGGGTGCGCCGCTGCTCAAATGCTGGCGCAGACCGCGTTCGGCACAATAGCGGGCAATGAATACCGACAAACGCCGATACAGCGCTTCGCTTTGGGGCAGGCGCAAATCGTAGCCCAATACGGGCGTGGTCAGAATGCCGTTTTCCACAATCATGCCTGCACAGCCTGCCGCCACGCCGCCTGAAACGCGCTCCATCAGATACAAATCCATCAGGCCGCGCGACACCGTTTCTTTTAAAAACAAGGCGGTAAACTGCATATTGCCGGCCGAGTATTTCCCCAGATACAGCGCGTTGTACGCGGCCAAGGCCGTCTGAAAATCCGCATCGGCGCTTTCACCGTCCAAGCGGCGGAAGCGGTAGCGCCCGTCGTCCAAAAGTTTCAAATCGCGCCGGTTGTCGCGGCGGCGCAAAGCCTGCCGTTGGTCGTCCACCAGATAAATTTGGCGGCTGACCAGCAGCAGCCAGCCGTCCGCCGCCAGCTTGTCCAGCCAGTCGGCGTGGTGTGCGGCGTTGAGCGAGCGCAGCATCGGCGTATCGTTTGGCGCGGCCGCAATGGCGAGACGGCGCAAATCGGCAGGGCTGCGCCGCGTCAGGCCGTCTGAATACAAATGCGTGGACAAACCGAAATTCTGTATCCCTGCCACGCGGTGCGCCCCGCCCCAGCGCAGCAGCAGCGCAAGCGGCATCATAAATAATCCCAGCAAGGCAGCCTGAAAACGCGGCAGCTTGGCCAATTCGTCCCGCGCCGCACCCGTGAGCGCGGCATAGGGCGACACCGTCCACGCCTGATTTCGTCCGCTGCGGGCGATGGAAAGCATGATGCCCTGTTCGAGTAGGCGCTTTTCGCTGCCGTCGTTGGCAATCAAATCGCGGCTAGGATAATCGGCAAACAGGCGGCACAGGCCGTGGTTTAATTTCATTGCCCCGCCCCGTTCCATTCAATATCCATGGTTGTGGCGTCGGTAAACGCGATGCCTTTGCGCCATGCGCGCCATGCGGTTTCTGCGGTGGAGAGCGCCGTCCCGTAGGCGGGTATGTCGGCCAGCACATCCCGCGCCGCCGCGTAATCCGCCCGCACTTGGGCAAAGTTTTTTTCGCGCCGTACCTGCCGTGCAAACAGCGGCCACAAGGGTTTGGACACCGTGGCCGCCGTGCCGATACGCTGCCGCTCAAACCGCCACAGGCCGTCTGAATACGACAAAGCGCCTGCGAGCAGATGAATGCCGCTGGTTGAACGCGGGTTGCATTCAATCACATAAATTTCATGGTTTGGGCTGACGATAAAATCAAACGCCACTTGCCCGTGAAACCCATTTTGCGCGGCAAACGCTGCCACAAACGCCTCAATGCGCGGCTCGTCGATGCGGCGGAAATAAGTCGATGCCGAGCCGTTGATCAGATACATCGGCTCGTACACCACCTGCGCCGCCACCTGTCCGCGTTCGCACACCGCATAGCTGCACAGAGCCTTGCCCGCAATGCGCTGCTGCTGCACCCACGGCGCGGCGGCACTAATCGGCAGCGCCGCAGTTTCAGACGGCACGGGCGCGATTCTCACCTGCCGCCCGAAGCGGCTGTACACCGGCTTGAACACCGAATCGGCCAAACGCGAAAAATCAATCTCCGCCGCCGATTCCAGCAGCCGCGTTTCGGGAAAACACACCCCTGCGCCGCGCGGCAGATAATCAAAAAACCGCGCCTTGTGGTGCAGCCCCAGCAGCAGATCGCGCGGCGGCATAAACAGTTTTCGCTGCTCTGGTTCAGGCAGCGGCACATGCGCCAGATGGAAAATATCCTCGCAGGTGGGGACAACCCAATCTGCCTGCGCCGCCAAATCCGCCATTGCCGCCGCATAGCCCGCAAAATCCGTGCGCGGCGCAGGAATGCGGCAATAGCGCACCTTCCGGTTATTTCGCGCAGCAAAAGCTGCCACGGGAAAGCGCAGGCTGTCGCACAAGGTAATGCGCTCTGCGGCTTTCAGGCTGCCTGAAACAACGGCAATCCAGTCCAAAACCGCAGGCGCACGCGGGCAGGTGATGAGAATGTTCATATTCGGGTGGCGGCCGGCGGCCTGAAAGTTTTGCGGATGGTTTGGTGAGGCAGCCTGAAAACCGTTTTGCGGCTTTCAGGCTGCTTTTGGATTGACTATTTGCTATTAAAGCCGTGCCACAAAAGCAGTAGTACCAGCGTGTCAAACGCCAAAAAAGACGGCAGCCGTCAGCGGCGCACGGCACGGGCTTCGGGCGTATCGTGCTGTTGGAAAAACGCCGGATCTTTTGTTAAACAACGTGCGGCACGGGCATAACGACCATGAGCAACGAAGAAATCTAAAAAATAAAAATCAGGGGTGATGCGCTTGGCAAAACGATACAGATGGCAGAAATATACCAATATTGGCAGCAGCAAAACTGCCTTGAGATAAACGATCATAGCTTGCTCCCCCAAAGATTCCACATACCTATATTTTCAGGCTGCCTACCAATACGAAAGACTGCCTTTTTCCGCAGCCTTTCTTTCGTTCACCAATGCTTTCAGCAGCTTAATTGCTGACGCGCTCGATATTGGCGCCGACGCCGCGCAGCTTGGTTTCGATGTGTTCGTAGCCGCGGTCGAGATGGTAGATGCGGTCGACGATGGTTTCGCCCTCAGCCACCAGTCCGGCGATCACCAGGCTGGCGGAGGCGCGCAGGTCGGTGGCCATTACGCCGGCGCCGGAAAGTTTGGCCACGCCGCGCACGATGGCGGTGTTGCCTTCGGCTTCGATGTCGGCGCCCATGCGGTTGAGTTCGGGCACGTGCATAAAGCGGTTTTCAAAGATGTTTTCGGTTACGGTGGCGCTGCCTTCGGCCACGGCGTTCATCGCCATAAACTGCGCCTGCATGTCGGTGGGGAATCCCGGGTGCGGCGCGGTTTTGATGACGACGGCTTTGGGACGACCGGGCATGTCGATGCCGATCCAGTCGCCGCCGGTGCTGATTTGGGCGCCGGCTTCGCGCAGTTTGTCGAGCACCGCGCCCATGGTGTGCGGCGCGGCATGGTTCAGGCGGACTTTGCCGCCGGCCATCGCCACCGCGCACAGGAAGGTGCCGGCTTCGATGCGGTCGGGGACGACACTGTGTTCGGCGCCGTGCAGCTCTTTTACGCCTTCGATGGTCATCACCGGCGTGCCGATGCCGCTGATTTTGGCGCCCATTTTGACCAGGCATTCGGCCAGATCGACCACTTCGGGCTCGACGGCGCAGTTTTCCAGCACGGTGGTGCCTTCGGCCAGCGTGGCGGCCATCAGCAGGTTTTCGGTGCCACCAACGGTAACCATGTCCATCAGCACGCGCGCGCCTTTGAGTTTGCCGCGCGCTTTGACATAGCCGTGTTCGATAACAATTTCGGCGCCCATGGCTTCGAGCCCTTTCAGGTGCTGGTCGACCGGACGCGAGCCGATGGCGCAGCCGCCGGGCAGGCTGACTTGGGCTTCGCCGAAGCGGGCGAGGGTGGGGCCGAGCACCAGGATCGAGGCGCGCATGGTGCGCACCAGATCATAGGGGGCGCAGGTGTTGGAAACGGTGCCGCCGTTGATTTCAAATTCGTGGATGTTGTCGGTAAGCACGCGGGCACCCATGCCTTGCAGCAGTTTTTGGGTGGTTTTGACGTCGGCCAGCATCGGCACGTTTTTCAGGCGCAGGGTGCCGGCGGTCAAAAGCCCGGCACACATCAGCGGCAGGGCGGCATTTTTAGCGCCGGAGATGGTGATTTCGCCATTGAGCGGGCCGTTACCCGTGATTTTGAGTTTGCTGGCCACAGTAGTCATACCTTTCGTGTTTTGTGT